>JAPPBT010000096.1 GCA_026702745.1 Gemmatimonadota bacterium | reverse complement strand
GGGAAGGCGGCAGGACCGTCGGCGCGGGCGTCGTCACCGAAGTCATCGAGTAGCAAGGGAGAAGGAGGCCGTCATGGCCAACCAGGCGGACCAGAAGATCAGGATCAGGCTGAAGGCCTGCGACCACGCCATGCTGGACAAGTCGGCCCGGGAGATCACCCAGGCGGCGCAGCGGGCCGGCGCGCGGGTCATGGGACCCATACCGCTGCCGACGAAACGGACCGTGTATACCGTCCTGCGTTCTCCCTTTATCGACAAGAAGTCGCGGGAACAGTTCGAAACGCGCGTGCACAAGCGCCTGATCGATATCTATGACACGTCGCAGCAGACGGTGGACGCGCTCCTGAAGCTGGACCTGCCCGCCGGCGTGGACGTGGAAATCAGGGTGTAGGAGTCTAAGGAGATGCACGGACTGATCGGCAGGAAAATCGGAATGAGCCAGGTCTTTGCCGAGAACGGCGACGCAGTGCCGGTCACGGTAATCGAGGCGGGTCCCTGTTACGTCACCCAGGTGAAGACGCTGGAACGCGACGGCTACGAGGCGGCGCAGATCGGATTCGAAGCAAAGAAGGAAAAGCAGACGACCCGGCCGCTGCAGGGCCACTTCAAGAAGGCGAAGGTCGATCCGCAGCGCATCGTCCGGGAGGTCGCGGTGGAGGATATCGAGGCCTGCGAACCCGGCCAGGTCGTCGGCGCGGACATTTTCGAGACCGGCGAACTCGTGGACGTGACGGGTTACTTCAAGGGCCGGGGGTTCCAGGGCGTCGTCAAGCGGCACGGTTTCCGGGGCGGCGACAAGACCCGCGGACAGAGCGACCGCTGGCGCCATCCCGGTTCGATCGGGCAGAGCGCGACGCCGTCCAAGGTCTTCAAGGGCACCCGCATGGGCGGGCGGATGGGCAACAAGCGCGTGACCGTCAGGAACCTGCAGGTGGTCGGCGTGGACGCCGAGAAGAACATCCTCCTGGTGAAGGGCGCGGTGCCGGGACACCGGAACGGATACGTACTGATCAACCGGGCCGGGTAGGTAGACGGCCGGGACCGGAAGGCACGTTGGGAGAAATCATGCCGGTAGTAGCGAAGTTGTTCAACAGCGACGGGACGGAACAGGGCCAGATCGATCTCGAAGAATCGGTCTTCGGCATATCCGCCAATGCGCACGCCATGTACGAAGCGGAGAAGATGTACCGTGCCAACCAGCGGCAGGGCACGGCCAGCGCGCAGACCCGTTCTGAAGTGTCCTACACCGGGAAGAAGATGTTCAGGCAGAAGGGCCTGGGCCGCGCGCGCATGGGCTCGCGACGGTCCCCGGTCCGCATCGGGGGCGGCAGGGCTCACGGGCCGAAGCCCCGCAGCTACCGGTACGAGATACCGAAGAAAGTGCGGCGCCTCGCGCTTAAGTCCGTGCTTTCGACCCGCGCGCAGAGCGGTTCCGTGCTCGTGATCGAGTCGCTCGAGTTCGATGCGCCGAAGACGCGGCAGATGGTTTCCGTGCTGTCCAACATGAACGTGCGCGACAGGAAGTGCCTGGTGCTCATGGACCGAAGCGACGACGCCGTGTACAAGTCCTGCCGCAACATCGTCGACGTGGACATCAACGTGGCCACGGACACCCACGTGCATGAGATCCTGCGCAGCGACTGCCTCATTTTCACCCGCGAGGGGCTGAAGCAGGTGGAGGAGGCGTTGAAATCATGACGAAGGACCCACGGGCCATCGTGTCCCGCCCCCTGGTGACGGAGAAGAACCACGTGCTCCAGGAAGAGCAGAACAAGTACGTTTTCGAAGTGGCCAGGGACGTGAACAAGCTGGAAATCAAGCGGGCCATCGAAGAGATCTTCGACGTGCAGGTCGAGTCGGTGCGTACGCTCCGCATGAAGGGCAAGGTAAAGCGTCTCGGACGTTTCGAGGGACGCCGGCCCGACTGGAAGAAGGCCATCGTGAAACTCGCCGACGGCGATATCATCGACCTGTACACGGGATCCTGATCGCCCGAAGAGGACTACAAGTTATGGCAGTACGCACATTCAGACCCAAGACCCCCGGCCAGCGGTTCAAGACCGTGTCCTCCTTCAAGGAAATCACGAAGGAAACGCCGGAGTCCACCCTGGTCCGTCCCCTGAAGAAATCGGGCGGGCGGAACAACCTGGGACGGACGACGGCCCGCCACCGCGGCGGCGGCCACAAGCGGCGCTACCGCGTCATCGATTTCAGGCGCGACAAGACCGGCGTCCCGGCCAGGGTCCATGCCATCGAGTACGATCCGAACCGTTCGGCGCGGATCGCGCTGCTGCACTACGCGGACGGCGAGAAGCGCTACATCCTCGCGCCGCTCGGCCTGTCGGTGGGCCACACGGTCATGTCCGGAAGCCAGGCGGAGATCCGGAGCGGCAACCATATGCCCCTGGACCACATCCCCCTGGGTACGATGCTGCATAACATCGAGCTCTCGCCCGGACGGGGCGGACAGCTCGTAAGGTCCGCGGGCGGGGCCGCCCAGTTGATGTCGCGGGACGGCGGCTTTGCCCAGTTGCGCCTGCCCTCCGGGGAAATCCGGCGGGTACCCGAAGCCTGTTCCGCCACGATCGGCCAGGTGGGCAACACGGACCACGAGAACATATCGCTCGGCAAGGCCGGGCGCGCCCGGTGGCTGGGGCGGCGCGGCTATTCCCGTGGCGTGGCGAAGAACCCGGTGGATCACCCCATGGGCGGTGGAGAGGGCAAGAGTTCGGGCGGCCGGCACCCCGTGTCTCCGTGGGGAAAGAAGACCAAGGGCCTGCGGACGCGCAAGAAGAACAAGAAATCGGATTCGCAGATCATCAAGCGGCGTAAATAGTCGAAGGTAGATCGCGGGAGGCGATGATGGGCCGTTCGGTCAAGAAAGGGCCGTACATTGACGACAGCGTCAAGAAGAAGATCGACGAACTGAACCGGACCGGCGAGAAGCGGGTGGTCCGCACCTGGTCCCGCGCGTGCACGATCACGCCGGACTTCGTCGGCCACACGCTGGCCATACACAACGGCAACAAGTTCATTCCGGTCTACATCTCGGAGAACATGGTGGGCCACAAGCTCGGTGAATTCGCGCCGACGCGCACCTACCGGGGACACAGCGGACGGGTCACGGAACGATCCACGCAGCTTAAGTAACCGGACGTGAGGAACAGGGGAGAGCAGATAGATGGAAGCCCGTGCAACAGCGCGGCAGGTACGCGGCTCCGCACGTAAGATACGCCAGGTGGCGGACATGATCCGCGGCCGGTCCGTGCAGGAAGCCCTGAACATTCTGCAGTTCGTGCCCAAGGCGTGCGCCCGGCCGCTCGAGAAGACCGTGCGTTCCGCGACGGCGAACGCCATGAACGTGGACGACGAACACACGCTGGATATCGAGGACCTGAAGATCAAGACCGTTTACGTCGACGGCGGTCCGGTCATGAAACGCATCCATTACGGCCCCCGCGGCAGCGCGTCCACGATCCGGAAGCGCACCAGCCATATCACCGTGGTGGTCGCCGACTAGCCTGGACCTGCCCGGACTGGATCGGCCCGGCGCGGACGGCCATCCACCCGGAAGGTTCCGGCGACAGGAGTTGACGAAGTGGGACAGAAAACACATCCGATAGGTTTCCGTCTTGGCGTGATCAAGACCTGGCAGTCCAACTGGTATTCCGACCGGAACATGGCGGATCTGCTCCAGGAAGACCTCATGATCCGCCGCTACGTCAAGAGCCGTCTCTCACGGGCCGGCATCGCCAAAGTCGAAATCGAGCGGGCGCCGCAGAAGGCCACCATTACCATACACACGGCCCGTCCCGGCATCGTGATCGGACGCAAGGGCGCCGAAGTGGACAAGCTCAGGGATGAACTCCAGCATTTGACCGGAAAAGAGATCTACATCAACATTCAGGAAATCCGCCGTCCGGAACTGGACGCCCAGTTGATCGGCGACAGCATCGCCCGGCAGATCGAACAGCGGATCAGTTTCCGCAGGGCCATGAAGAAATCCATCACCGCGGCCATGCGCATGGGCGCCGAGGGCATCAAGATCACCTGCGGCGGCCGGCTCGGCGGCGCGGAGATGGCCCGGTCCGAGTCTTTCAACGACGGACGCGTACCGCTTCACACGCTCCGGGCGGACATCGACTACGCACGGTCCACCGCCCACACCACCTACGGGTGCATCGGCATCAAGGTGTGGATCTGCAAGGGCGAGATCATCAAGGGTGAAGAAGGGGAAGCCGGGGCAGGACAGGCGACGCTATAGGACGGGTCGCCGGGCGGGTCCGCGACCGGACGGGCGGCTATACAGGACGGACTGGTTGCCCCCCGAGTTCCCGACCGGTTAAGGGACCATACGAGGAGATTTCGAGATGTTAATGCCGAAGCGACTGAAGTACCGCAAGAGACAGCGCGGCCGCATGACGGGCATCGCGACGCGCGGCGCCACGCTGGAATTCGGCGATTACGGTATTCAGGCGCTGGAACCGGGCTGGATCACCAACCGGCAGATCGAAGCGGCCCGTATCGCCATGGTCCATCACATGCGGCGCGGCGGCAAGGTGTGGATCCGGATCTTTCCGGACAAGGTCCTCACCGAAAAGCCCGCCGAAACGCGCATGGGAAAAGGCAAGGGCAGCCCCACCGGAAACTGGGTGGCCGTGGTGAAGCCCGGACGCATTCTATTCGAACTGCGGGGCGTGGCCTCCGATATGGCGCGGGAGTCCATTGCGCTGGCCCAGCAGAAGTTGTCGGTCAAGACCCGCCTGGTGGTCCGCGAAGACCTCTAGCGGGCCTGTGCTCGAGGAAGGGAAGGCATGAAACTGTACGAACTTCGTCAACTGTCCGAGACAGAGCTCCGCGACCGGGTGGCCGAATTGAGGGAAGAGATCTTCAACCTGAACTTTCAGAAGGCGACGCGGCAGATGGCGGATGCGAAACGCATTTCGTCGTCGCGCCGGGAAATCGCCCGGATTCTTACGCTCCTGCACGAGGATGAACTCCAGATTCGATCCATCCAGGCGGCGGGCGACGAGAACCGGGAAGACGGACAGGGTGATCCGGGAGAAGACGCATGAAGGAGCGGGGACACAGGAAGAACCGCGTGGGACGCGTGCTCAGCAACAAGATGGAAAAGACCATCACCATCGCCGTCGAACGGATGGTGAAACATCCTTTCTACGGCAGGTACGTGCGGCGCACCACCAAGCTGACGGTCCACGACGAGGAACAGACGTGCCGGATCGGCGACATCGTCCGGGTCACGGAGACGCGTCCGCTGAGCAAGAACAAGCGCTGGCGGCTGACGGAAGTCATCCAGCGCGCGGAACAGGTCTAGTCTTCCTAAAAGGCATGGCGCTGTAACGGGAAGACGGCGAACGGGAAAGAAACGAGATGATTCAAGAGTATACCTGGCTTAACGTCGCGGACAATACGGGCGCCCGGCAGGTCCGCTGCATCAAGGTCCTGGGCGGTACCGGCCGCCGGTACGCCAGCGTGGGCGACCGGTTCGTGGGATCGGTGAAGGAAGCCGCTCCCGGCGGTTCGGTGAAGAAGGGCGAGGTGGTCAAGGCCGTGGTCGTGCGGGTCCGCAAGGAAGTGCGGCGCCGCGACGGGACCTACATCCGGTTCGACGAGAACGCGGCCGTGCTGATCGACGACCAGGGCGAGCCGAGGGGTACGCGCATATTCGGCCCCGTCGCCCGGGAACTGCGCGAGCGTGAATACACCCGCATCGTTTCGCTCGCACCCGAGGTCCTCTAGGGTCCGGATACCCGGCGAAGGGATACCCGGCGAAGGGATACCCGGCGAAGGGAAGGCCGGTGAAAGGCCGGCCGGCGAGTGAAGGGCCGGCGGGAAGGAGTTGATGGGATGCATGTCAAGAAGGGCGATACCGTCGTAGTGCTCACCGGCGATGCCCGCGGCGAGACCGGACGGGTGCTGAAGGTGTTGCCGGAAAAGAACAAGGTCATCGTGGAGGGGCTGAACTTCGTAACGCGCCACACGCGGCCCACCCAGACCAATCCGCAGGGCGGCCGGCTCGAAAAAGAGGCCCCCATGCACGCATCCAACGTGAAAGTGATCGCCGAGGGATAACGGGTATACGAACATGGCAAGATTGAAGGAACATTACAACAGCGAGATCAGGCCCGCGCTCCTGCAGCACTTCGGCTACGGCAACACCATGCAGGTGCCGCGGATCGAGAAAGTGGTCCTGAACATGGGCGTGGGCGAGGGATCGCAGAACGTCAGCCTGCTGGACAGCGCGGTTTCGGAACTGACGGCGATTACCGGGCAGAAGGCCGTGGTAACCCGGGCGAGGAAGTCCATTTCGAATTTCAAGATACGGGAAGGCATGCCCGTCGGCTGCCGGGTGACCCTCCGGGGCGCCCGCATGTACGAGTTTCTCGATCGCCTGATCAACGTGGCGATCCCCCGTATCCGCGACTTCCGCGGCGTGTCGACGAGGTCGTTCGACGGCCGGGGTAACTATACCCTCGGTTTGACCGAGCAGACGATCTTTCCCGAAATCGACTACGACCAGGTCGACCTGTTCCGGGGCATGGACATCACGATCGTAACTTCGGCGGAAACCGACGAAGAGAGTGCGGAGCTGCTCAGGCATCTCGGCATGCCCTTCAGGGATCAGCCGGTGTAGGGTCCGGCTAGCAGGATAGTCCGGTGGACCGGATGGGCCGGTGGACCGGGCGGACCAGGTGGACCGCGTGTTGCGGACCGCCGGTTTGGAGCCGGAAATTTCGAAAGACCGAGAGGGGGACGAGTGGCCAAGAAGTCATTGATCGCAAAGGCGAATAGAAAGCCGAAATACAAGGTGCGCGCGTACCACCGCTGCAGGCAGTGCGGACGCTCCCGCGCCTACATGCGCCGCTTCGGCATCTGTCGCATCTGTTTCCGGACGCTGGCCCTGCAGGGCGAGATTCCGGGTGTGACAAAGGCCAGTTGGTAGCAGCACGGGGCTGTTTCGAGAGGGAGAACCGCAAGATGTCAATGACGGATCCGATCGCGGATATGCTGACCCGGATACGCAACGCGTGCCAGGCGAAGCACCAGCGGGTCGAAGTGCCGGCCTCGAAGGTCAAGTCGGAAATCGCCCGTATCCTGCTGAACCACAAGTTCATCAGCCACTATACCCAGGTGGAAGACGGGAAACAGGGCATTATCCGGATCTACCTCAGGTACGGACCGGTGGGCGAATCGATCATTTCCACGCTCAAGCGCATCAGCAAGCCCGGCCGGCGGGTGTACGTGAAGGCGGACGGCCTGCCCCGGGTCTTGAACGGCCTCGGCGTGGCCATTCTGAGCACGCCCAAAGGCATCGTCACGGACCGCGAAGCGCGCCAGTTGAACACGGGCGGCGAAGTGTTGTGCTACATCTGGTAGCCAGGAACACCGGAAGGAGTCGGGGTGTCACGAATAGGTAAACTGCCGATAGCGATCCCGGACGGGGTGAAGATTTCGATAGACGGCCGGACCGTAAAGGTGAAGGGCCCGAAGGGCGAGCTTTCCCACCGGATCCCCACGCAGATCAGCGCCGTACTGGAAGACGGACACCTGGTGGTAGCGCGTGCGAACGAATCCAGGCAGTCGCGCGCCTTGCACGGGCTGAACCGTTCACTGATCGCCAACATGGTGGAAGGCGTCGTCAGCGGGTACGACCGGACGCTCGAGATCGTCGGCGTGGGCTACCGGGCGGAGCTCAAGGGCAGCAACCTGACGCTCAGCCTGGGGTATTCCCACCCCGTGATCTTCCAGGCGCCGCCGGACGTGGACCTCGAGGTGACCGATGGCAACCGGATAACGGTCCGGGGCATCGACAAGCAGCTCGTAGGCCAGGTGGCCGCGGTGATCCGATCGTTCAAGAAGCCGGAACCCTACAAGGGCAAGGGCATACGCTACGACGACGAACAGGTACGCAGGAAGGCCGGCAAGACCGGAGCGGCCTGACGGGAGGACGGGTAAAAGGACCATGTCCAGGAAAACGCAACAGAGAGCCAGGATGCGGAAGGTACGCCATCGCCGGGTAAGGAAGTCCATCCGGGGCGATGCGGCCCGGCCGCGCCTGAATGTCTTCAGGAGTCTCAAGCACATCTACGCCCAGGTCATCGACGATACGGCGGGCGCCACGCTGCTGTCGCTATCCACCAACACGCCCGAGATCAGGTCGCAACTGGAGGCGGGCATGGACCGGAAGGCGCAAAGCAGGCTCGTGGGCCGGGTGCTGGGTGAGAAGATGAAGGCGCAGGGCGTGTCCAGCGTGACCTTCGACCGCGGCGGATACCAGTATCACGGCCGGGTGAAGGCCCTCGCGGAAGGCGTGCGCGAATGCGGACTGGAGTTTTAAGGGTTCGCATAGTCCGCGCCGCCAGGGCCGGAGCGTCCGGCGCAATATTACTGATGAAGGGAGCGTAAATTGCCGAGAATCAATCCCGATGAGTTCGATCTGTCGTCGGAACGCCTGGTTGATATCAACCGGGTTGCCAAAGTCGTCAAGGGCGGCCGCACGTTCAGCTTCAACGCGCTGATCGCCGTGGGCGACGGCAACGGCCACGTGGGCCTGGGCATGGGCAAGGCCCTGGAACTGTCCGAGGCGATCCGCAAGGCCACGGAAACAGCCCGCAAGCACCTGCACAGTGTGCCGGTGGTCAAAGGCACGATCCCCCACGACGTCATCGGGAGGTTCAGCGCGGCGGAAGTGATCCTGAAACCGGCCTCTCCCGGTACGGGGGTGATCGCCGGGGATGCGGCCCGCGCCGTGCTCGAGTCGGCGGGCATACACAATATCCTCACGAAATCGATCGGTTCCTCCAATCCCTACAACGTGGCCAAGGCGACCCTGCAGGGGCTTCTCGATCTGAAAGTGGCCTCCGAGATCGCCGACGCACGCGACGTGGATATCGAGGAACTGAAAGGGTAGACTATGGCGACGCGACTGCGCATTACACAGCGGAAGAGCGCCATCGGCAGGCACCGGCGGCAGAAGCGGACCCTGGAAGCGCTGGGCATACGGCGGTTGCATCACAGCGCCGTGCATGACGACACGCCCCAGATACAGGGCATGATCGCACGCGTCGGCCACCTGGTGGAAGTGGAAACCATCACGGCGGACGAGGAATAGCCGGCGGTTCTGGGAAAGAAAGGAAAACGGCTGTTATGAAAGTCGACAGTTTGAAACACGCCTCCGGCGCGGTGCGCAAGGTAAAACGTCTCGGCCGCGGTCCGGGCTCCGGCACGGGCAAGACCGCCGGCAGGGGGCACAAGGGCCAGCGTTCCAGGTCGGGCAAGAAGATCCATCCTTCGTTCGAGGGCGGGCAGATGCGCCTCGTACGGCGGCTGCCGAAGCGCGGGTTCACCAATCTGTTCCGCAAGACCTACCAGATCGTCAACCTACGCGATCTCGAGGGATGGGACGAGGAGACGGTCGTGAACGCCGAATCGCTGGCGGAAAGGCGCCTGGTCCGGAAATCGACGGACCCGGTCAAGATCCTCGGCGAAGGCGAGGTCGACCGGCCCGTGAAGGTGAGTGTCCACAAGGTCAGTGAGACAGCGCGGCAGAAAATCGAGGCGGCGGGCGGATCGGTCGAGGTGATCTCCGGATGATCGAGGCTTTCCAGAACGTATTCCGGATCCCGGAACTGCGGCGGCGCATCATCTTCACCCTCAGTCTGCTCGCGGTGTACCGGATCGGCGGCCAGATCCCGACGCCGGGCATCGACCACGAGGTGTTGAGCGCCTTCTTCAGCCAGATGGGCGGGACCATATTCGGGCTGTACAACATGTTCGTGGGCGGCGCGTTCGAGCGCGCGACCATCTTCGCCCTCGGCGTGATGCCCTATATCAGTTCGTCCATTATCCTGCAGCTGCTGGGGTCCATGTGGCCGTACCTGCAGAAACTCCAGAAGGAGGGACAGGAAGGACAGAAGAAGATCAATCAGTACACGCGCTACGGCACCGTCGTGCTGTCGCTGGTCCAGGCGCTCGGTATCAGCTACTGGCTTCAGGACATCCGCGACGAGGTGGGCCGTACCGCCGTCATCGATCCCGGGGCGGGTTTCATCTTCGTGACGGTCGTTACGATGACGACCGGCACCATATTCCTGATGTGGCTGGGCGAGCAGATCCAGGAACGGGGCATCGGGAACGGCATCTCGCTGATCATCTTCGTCGGCATCATCGCCCAGTTCCCCATCGCGGTCAAGAGCGAGTTCGACGCGGTGATGAACGGGCTGCGCAGCGGTCTCGTCGAGATCTTCATCGTGGCCGTGTGGGTCCTGATCATCGCCTCGGTGGTGCTGATCACACAGGGACAGCGCAGGATCACGGTCCAGTACCCGCGTCGCGTGGTCGGCCGCAAGGTGTACGGCGGGCAGAGCACGCACCTGCCGCTGCGCGTCAACGCCGCCGGCGTGATGCCCATCATCTTCGCCCAGTCGATCATGTTCGTGCCGGGCACGTTTTCGAGCTTCTTCCCGAACATGGCCGTGTTCCAGACCATGGTGGAGTGGTTTCAGCCCGGCGCCTTCATCTACAACGCGATGTACGGACTGTTGATCGTGTTCTTCACGTATTTCTATACATCTATCATATTCAACCCCGTGGACGTGGCGGACAACATGAAGCGCGTCGGCGGATTCATCCCGGGGATCCGGCCCGGAAAACGAACGGCGGACTATCTCGATCACATTCTGACACGCATTACGTTGCCCGGCTCGGTGTTTCTGGCGATCATCGCCATCGTGCCGTTTCTCATCATCCGAAGCATGAACGTCTCACTGAGCGCGTCTTCGTTCTTCGGCGGTACCGCCCTGCTGATCGTGGTGGGCGTCGCCCTGGACACGCTCCAGCAAATCGAGTCGCATCTCGTGTCCCGCCACTACGAGGGATTCATGAAACGGGGCCGCGTACGCGGCCGGGCGGGCTAGGCTTCGGAACCTTTGTGCCATGCGCCTTGCGGTCAGCCTGGTCAGCCTGGCCAGCCTGGTCAGCTTGGTCGACTTGGTCGGTCCGGCGTCCGGGCACCAGGTGAGCAGGTTATGCGACTGATACTACTCGGAGTGCCGGGGGCGGGAAAAGGCGAGCAGGCAACGAGGCTGTCGGGGAAATTCAGCATTCCGCACGTTTCAACAGGCGACCTGTTGCGACGGGAGATGGAGGAAGAAACCGAGGTCGGGCGCAGGATATCGGAGTTCGTGAACCGGGGCGAACTGGTTTCCGATGCCGTGACGCAGGCCATACTGGAAAACCGATTGCGTGAAGCCGATTGCGCGGACGGGTTCATCCTGGACGGCTTTCCGCGGAACCTGAACCAGGCCGACTTCCTGCAAGCGGCACTGGAGCGCATGAGCGCCCCCGTGGACGTGGTGCTCAACATCGAGGTGCCCGACGGTACGGTGATCGACCGCCTGGCCATGAGGAATCGGTTGGATGACGCGCCGGAGACCATACGACACCGGTTGAAAGTCTACCGGAAGGTTACGGCGCCGCTCGTCGATTACTACGACAGGGCGGGCATTCTGAAGCGGATTGACGGCGATGGTACGCCGGAGGAAGTAACGCAACGCATACTGACGTGCCTGGTCCGGAACGCGTAATCCGGGCCGGAAACCGACCATGGCCGCAGCAGCAGCAGGGCGCGGTCGAACGGTGAGAGGTTGAAACCCATGCCGAAAGAACCCCCGGTACAGGTGGAAGGTACGGTGGTGGAGCCTTTGCCCAATGCGTCGTTTCGCGTTGAACTGGAAAACGGCCACCGGGTCCTGGCCCATATATCCGGCAAAGTACGCATGAACTTCATAAAGATCCTGCCGGGCGACAAGGTCATGGTGGAACTGTCGCCTTACGATCTGACACGCGGACGGATTACCTATCGTTACAAGTAAGCCCGGGCAGGGTTGCATCCGGGGCTTGGCTGCATCCGGGGCATGGTAACGACGGGGAAACCGGCGCAAGCGGAAACGAACCGCAACACGAGGACCGGAAGATGAAAGTACGCGCTTCGGTAAAGAAAATCTGTGAACACTGCAAGGTCATCCGCCGCAGGGGCGTCGTGCGAGTGCTCTGTCGCAACCCGCGCCACAAGCAGCGGCAGGGATAGCAACGACCCGTTGCCAAGGAGGGCAAGGTGGCACGTATCGCCGGAATAGATCTGCCCCGCGACAAGCGCGTGGAGATCGGCATTACCTACATTTTCGGAATCGGACTGACAACCGCCCGCAAGGTGCTCGACGCGACCGGCATCGATCCGGAGACCCGCGTCCGGGACCTGACCGACCGGGAGATCACGAAGCTCCGCCAGAGCATCGAAAACGATTACCAGGTCGAGGGCGCGCTGCGCGGCGACATCACGTTCAACATAAGGCGACTGATGGACATCGGTTGTTACCGGGGCCTGCGCCACCGCCGCGGGCTGCCGGTGCGGGGACAGCGGACCCGTACGAATTCCCGAATACGCAAGGGACCGCGGCGCACCATCGGTGCGAAGCGCAAGAAGACTTAGCGAGTAACTTTTAAACCGTGGAGGTAGAAGGTTGGCTAATGCTAGACGAAGCCGCGCCCGGAGACGAGACCGGCACGTGGACTCCATAGGCGTGGCCCATATCAAGGCGACGTTCAACAATACGATCGTTACCCTCGCCGATCTGCAGGGACACACGATCAGCTGGTCGAGCGGCGGCAAGGGCGGTACGTTCCGCAACTCCCGGAAGAGTACGCCTTTCGCCGCGCAGATCGCCGCGGAAGCCGCGGCCAAGGAAGCCATCGAACTGGGATTGAAGCGCGTCGAGGTCTGGGTGAAGGGACCCGGCGCCGGCCGCGAATCGGCCATTCGGGCCCTGCAGGCAGCGGGCCTCGAGATTTCCGCTATCAAGGACGTAACACCTATTCCCCACAACGGATGCCGGCCTCCGAAAAGACGTCGCGTCTGATCGTGAATCAACGGGCGGACGCCGGGGCCGGAAGCGGCCCGACTGGCGCAGGCCGCCCGGCTCGAGCGTAATAGGAGAAAACATGTCTCGTTATACGGACGCCAACTGTCGAATCTGCCGACGGGAAGGCGTGAAGTTGTTCCTGAAAGGCGATCGGTGCTTTTCTGAGAAATGCGCGGTGGACCGCCGCGCTTTCCCGCCGGGCCAGCATGGTTCGGTCGGGCGCAGGAAGCCCACGGAATACGGGATTCGCCTGCGTGAGAAGCAGAAGACGCGCAAGACGTACGGAATCGGCGAAGGACAGTTCCGTTCGTACTTCGCGAAGGCGGCCCGGACAAAGGGCAACACGGGCGAACGCCTCCTGCAGCTGCTCGAAACCCGGCTGGACAACATCGTGTACCGCCTCGGTTTCGCGCCGTCGCGCAAAGCGGCGCGCCAGCTGGTCCGCCATCGCCATATCGTGGTGAACGACCGCATCGTCAATATCCCCTCGTACATCGTCCGTACGGGTGAGACCATACAGGTCAAGGAGAAGAGCCGCCAGCTCGACTGTATTCACGCTTCCTTGAGCGCCGCGAACCAGCGGCCCGCGGTAAACTGGCTGGACCTGGACAAGACCACGCTGGCCGGACGGTTGCTGGAAGACCCAATCCGGGAAAACATACCGACACCTGTACAGGAACAGCTGATCATCGAGTTGTATTCGAAGTAGGGCCGTCACACTGCCATCAATGTGTTCACTCGCAGCGCGCGACGAGGGGCAACATACGCTATGAAATTAAAGAATTTCCAGATGCCGAGAGGCGTCTTAGTCGAAGACGATACAGTAACCGATGGCTACACCAGGTTCGTGATCGAGCCGCTGGAGCGGGGATTCGGGACGACGATCGGTAATTCCATCCGGAGGGTCCTGCTTTCCTCCCTGCCCGGAGCGGCCGTGGTCGGCGTCCGGATCGACGGCGTCGCCCACGAGTTCTCCACCATGCCTGCCGTGGTAGAAGACGTGGCCGAGATCATCCTGAACCTCAAGGAACTGCGGCTCATCCTGCACAGCGAAGAGCCCAAGACGCTGATGCTCGAAGCGGAAGGCAAGGGCGACGTTACCGCCGAAGACATACAGACGGACGCCGACGTGGAGATCCTCAATCCGGATCTTCATATCGCGTCCCTGGACGAGGGCGGACAATTGCGCATGGAGATCCATGTCGACAGCGGCCGGGGCTACGTGATCGCCGAGCAGAACAAGATGCCGGACCAGCCCATCGGCGTGATCCCCATGGACGCCATGTTCTCCCCGGTAACGCGCGTGAACTTCCAGGTGGAGAACACGCGGATCGGCCAGCGTACGGACTACGACCGGCTCGTGCTGGAAATCTGGACCGACGCCAGCGTGGGCCCCCAGGACGCCCTGTCCACCGCGTCCCAGATCCTGCGGAACCACCTCCAGCTGTTCATCTCCATAGACGACCAGTTCATCTCCGAGCCTGAAGAGGAAGTGGACGAGAAGGCCGAAGAGATCAAAAAGCTGCTGCAGATGAACGTGGAGGAGCTGGAACTGTCCGTCCGCTCCAGCAATTGCCTGCGTGCGGCGGACATCAAGACGCTGGCGGACCTGGTGCAGAAGAGCGAGACCGAGATGCTGAAATACCGGAACTTCGGCCGCAAGTCGCTGACCGAGCTGAGCCAGATCCTCCAGGAGATGGAACTCGGATTCGGCATGGATATCGAAGAGTACGTCGAGGTCGAAGCGGAAACCACGTAATCGAATGACCTGCCCGCAGGTCATTGCGGCAATCTGGACAGGAGTATAAGGAATGCGACATCGAAAGCAGGGGCGCGGTCTCAGCCGCTCTCCCAGCCACCGCAAGGCGATGCTGAGCAACCTGGCCACATCGGTGCTGGACACGGAACGCGTACAGACCACCACGGCGAAGGCCAAGGAAGTGCGCCGCCTCGTGGAACGGCTCATCACCTTCGGGAAACGCAGAGACCTGCACGCCCGGCGGCAGGTGCTCCGG
>JAPPBT010000095.1 GCA_026702745.1 Gemmatimonadota bacterium | reverse complement strand
TACGACACCTACCTGGGTTTCCGCGGTCTGGAGGGCAACATCACCTGGTATCCCACCGACGAGGATCGGCCCATTGTTGTCGAGAGCACATCGAAGGTCTGGAACGACACGCCCCGCCGTGAACTGAAGTACGTCGTCGCGGAATCCGAAGCATACGGGGGCCGGTACGGTCAGGATTTCGTCGGCCGGTTCATCACCTCGGCCATGGGCGGCGGTCAATCCGCCGGTTCGGCCAGCCCGGACGGTCCGGAGGACCCGGACGACCCGGTTAGCCCGGGCAGCTCGGAGGTTCCGCAAGCCCCGTACGATGACGGTGAGAACGCCCTGCGCGTGCTGCGGATCATCGAAGCCGCGTATCGGTCCAGCGAAACGGGCCGCATGGTTTCCCTGGAACAGGACCGGGAAGGTTAGGCGCTCATGGCTTCGATGCGCGGCAAGGTGGTGGTGGTTACCGGTGCATCGACCGGTATAGGACAGGCTGCGGCCGAGGCCTTTGCCCGCGAAGGCGCCACGGTCGTCCTGGCAGCCCGATCCGAGGGGAGATTGGAGCGTATCGCCGCAGACATCGAGAAGGCGGGAGGGCGGGCGCTTCCCATGGCCGTGGACGTCACGGACCGATCCGCCGTGTTCGAAAAGATGAACGAGGTCGCGGCGTCCCAGGGAAGTATAGACGTGCTGGTCAACAACGCGGGAATCGGCCTGTTGAGCACTGTGGACGGTATGGATCCGGAGGAATTGAAGCGGATCTTCGAGGTGAATTTGTTCGGCCTGATCTGGTGCACGCAGGCCGTGCTGCCCCACATGACCAGGCAGAAAAGCGGACGGATCGTCAATATCTCATCCGTCGCCGGCAAGCGGGCGCTGCCCCACATCTCGGCCTACTGCGCGAGCAAGTTCGCCGTGCAGGCCTTTTCGGACAGCCTGCGCATGGAAGTAGCCGAACACGGGATCACCGTAACGGTCCTGTGTCCGCCCCGGGTCGACACGACCTTCCACGACACGCCCCTGATGAGACAGAAGGGGCAGCGGATGAGCGCCCCTTCGATCTCCGCCGAATACGTGGCCGCGGCCACCGTCCGCGCCGCCCGCCGGGGAAGCCGGGAAGTCGTGGTATCCTTCTACGGCAAGTTCTTCGTCTTCTTCCACTGGCTGTCGCCCCGCCTCCTGGAATGGATCATGAAGCACCTCTGGATGCGGCTTGACGTGAAGAAGACTGAAAGGCCGGGCGGGGAGGAAGTGCCCTGAAGTCCGTCCGGGCTATCCGTTCACCGATTTCGAAATCTCTTGGACCGCGCCGAGGAGTCTGTCCACCTCGGCCGCCGTGACCATGATGTGCATCGAGGCGCGATTGGCGTCCCAGCCGACCTGCAGGTGGGTCACGCTGCGGATGTAGATGTTGTAATCCTCCCACAGCTTCGTATTCAGATCCCGCGTCGGTACCCCCTTGATCCTGAAGGGGATCAGACCCGCGTGGAGCCTCGGGTCCTCGGAAGCGAATACTTCCACGCCGTCGATGTTGCGCAGCCCCGTGGCCAGCTTGCCAGCCAGGTAGCGGATGCGGGTCTCTATGCCTTCAGGGGTCAGGTGGTTGTGGAAATCGAGCGCCGCGTTCACGGCCGTCCACTTCGCATAGCAGCTGGAACCGCGGCTCGTATACTGCCTCGCCGAACCCATGCGATCGAGCCACCGCTCGTTCGTGGAGAGATCCTCGCCGTACATGTTCTTGCCCGCGAAGGGCGTGGTCGAGGTGACCGGCTGGATCCGGTCGAACATATCCTCTTTCACATAGAAGAAACCGGACTGCATGGAGGCCAGCATCCACTTGTGCGAAGGGCCGGCGTACATGTCGCATCCCAGGTCGTGCATGTCGAGCTTGACCATGCCCGGCGGCTGGGCGCCGTCCACCAGTGTAATGACGCCCTTTGACCGCGCCATCTCGCAGATCTCCTTGACCGGCATGAACAGCCCGTCCGTGTAGTTCGTGTGGCAGAAGCTGAGCAGCTTGGTCCGTGGCGTGATCGCGGCTTCGAAGGCCTTCAGGAGATCGTCCGGCGACTTGGGCGGGTGAAGCTTCGGGTCGGACAGGTCGATGACGCCTACCTTCAGCTTGTCCCGATGTGCCCGGTTCAACACGGGGTTCGTGCCGGCGCCGTGGCAGTGGTTGGTATAGAGGATCTCGTCCCCGGGTTCGAGGACGGGACCGAACGTGCCCGTGATCATCCCGTCCGTGGTGTTGTTGGCCAGGGCGAGTTCGTTGGGTTTGCAGCCGACGTACGCGGCGAATTTGGCCATGAACGCGTCGGCATAGTCCATGGTATAGTGATTCCGCCTGAAATCCACGTAATCGTTATTGATGCGATTCAACGCGTCGATCTGCGCCATGTGGACGCTGCGCGGCGATGGTCCCCGCGTCCCGGTATTCATGTAGGCGAGGTCCGGGCGGATCAGGAACTGTTTGGTGACCAGTTTCCAGAACTGCTCGTCATCGGGCGCGGCCGCCGCGCCCATGTCGTTCATGTCCACCGCCGCACTGGCGGATTTCACTCCCAGCGAAAGCAGGGCGGTGCCTGCCAGCGTGCCGCCGAGAAAGCGGCCCAGGAAACCCCTGCGGTTGAGTGCCGCCAGTTCCCTGGGATCTTCGAATCTTGGATCGAAGTTCAGATCCGGCGAGAGGGTATTCATGGGATTACCTCCGAATCAGCCGTCCGCAACCGGCGCTGCACCGGATGGTTACAGCACGGTTTTCATCCGGTTGAAGGCGATCTGTATATAGTAGGTAAGAGATACTCTTATTTATGCGTCAAGGCGCGATTTTAGGCAACCTGTTTTTGATTCGATGGCCAAGAAATCACTTGACAAGACACCCCCTTTCCGTATATTTGCCCGAAGGAGCATTTCTCTTCATCCTCTCTCCAAGACAACCCATGCGCGACCGTGACCAGGCATCCCACCGTCTTTGCCGGTGCCGCGTATTTATTGGGGTTTGTCAGGGAGACTATTTCTTCCTGAGAAGGGTAGGAGTGTCAGTATGGAACGCGGCACGGTAAAGTGGTTTAACGAACGCAAGGGGTTCGGATTCATCGCGCGTGACGATGGGGACGATGTGTTCGTGCACTATTCAGCGATCGTCGCACAGGGATTCAAGACGCTGAATGAAGGCGATGAAGTCACCTTTGACATTACTGAAGGTCCCAAGGGACTCCAGGCCGCTAACGTAACCAAGGTGTCCGGTTAGAGACACCGACACAGCACAGTACGCAAGTGTGATAGCCCGTGGACTGATCCGCACAGTACACGGGCTTTTGTGTATCAATGGACGCGCCGCCAACGGACGCGCCGCCTACGCACCGACCCCGAACGGACCCGCCCGAACGCCGGGCGTCCTGGAGATGACAGTATGC
>JAPPBT010000094.1 GCA_026702745.1 Gemmatimonadota bacterium | reverse complement strand
CATGCGCCGATTTCCGAGGCATGCCTTCCTGTCATCAGGCAGGCCCGTCCGGGCGCGCAGAGTGGAAAGGCGGTATAGGCGGCATCGTACCGCACGCCGGTCTCCACCAGGCGGTCCAGATTGGGGGTCTCTACGACGGGATGACCATAAGCCCCGGTCAATGCGGCGACCATCTGGTCGGACAGGATAAGGAGGATGTTTGGCTGGTCGGCCATGATACTCCAGGCGTCCGCGATACGGGTTCCCTGGCGGGCGTTTACCGTCTCAGCCAGGTCCCTGCCGCTGCCGGCGGCCTCCACGCCGTGCGGGCGCGCCGGCTTCGAACTGGACGTTCCGGGTCATCGCGGCGAGTGGAATCGCCGACATCAACGCGGCGCATGCGCCGACCGGACCGCCGACCATCAGATACAGACCGAAATCACGCAGGGGACCGTCCGTGACGACGGCCAGCGGGGCAGCGATCAACAGTACGGCCAGGCCGGTTAGCACCAGAAAGGGCATGGCCTGCACCATGCCGGTACGCACAGAATGGCTGACCGGATCCCGCCGTGCGGATTCAATCCGGCTTCTGACCAGGCTGTAACCCAGGAAGGACATGACCACTGCCAGGGTCCCCACGGCCGTAAGCGTCAGTATGCCGGGCACCGTAATCCGGTCCGCCAGGCCAAGGGTGATCCCCGCCGTGACGAACATGGTGTAAAGCGCGCAGCCCATGGCCGTCACGGCGAATCGGGCGCCAATACGGAGCGACAGGTAGAGGGTGATGATGATGATTCCGAGCACGACCCCGTTCCATTCTGCCAGCCAGCCGACCGAACGGGCAAACGGGAGGAGCATCCGCACGATACTCCCTACCGCAAGTACGCCGAGGGTCAAAGCGATACTCTTGCCCGGCCGATCGTCGATCCGCGCGCCGACGATGACCAGTACGATCAGCATGGTCACGAAAAGGCCGAAGAGCAGGTCGCCGGATAACAACAGCGCCACCAGGCCTTCGTCGACGGCATGTTCCGTCTTCGCCGCCGTTGCGGCCATCCCCGCCGCAGCCAGTATGGCGGCGAAGGCGTAAACGACACCCGGTCGGTCGATTAGATTTCCATACAGTGAGGCGAGGCCGTTTCCCATCATACACTCAACTTTCTGATCTGCCAGTCCGCAACCAGGGAGGACAGGAGCATGTTCGTCCAGCACAGGCAGGTGAGCAGGCTGCCGGCCGCGCCGGAGAACAGCACGAGGCCGAAATTAACGACGGCGTCGGTGCCGACTACGACCAGGCTCACCGATACGAGCAGCAGCATGATATGGGTCCAGACCACGACCGGCCTGATCTTCTCGAGCGTGCCCATGACGTCCTGGCGGACCGAAGACTCCGTTCCGGATTCCGCCCGGAGGTATTCGAAAATCCAGAGGTGCACGGAGGCGAAGACGAGGACCGCTCCGAGCAAACCCACCACCCCGGCGAGGGTGAAATACGGTGCAATCCCGGCGATGTTCCACAGTCTCAGCACCGCTCCGGTCATGATCAGATAGTGCAGAATCCCCGTGACGAAAAGCAGACCGGCGGCCCGGTACCGGACAACGAACAATGCGCAAAGCAATCCGAGACCGATCGCGCCGGCGCCGGCCGCGCTGTCCGCGGCCCCTTCACCGAGCGGCGAAGGCGCGCCCGCCGCCCGATCCTGGAGCGCCACGTCAAGGGGTGGTGACTCGGATTCCAGGATGACCGCCAGGGCGCGGGCTTCTTCCAGCGATTCTCCACCGGGTACTTCAATACGCCCGTCGGGTATTCTGCCCTGTATATTCAGCGTCACGTACACCTGGCCATTCATCTTGATGGCCACGCGGTTTCCCGCGTTGGCGCTGGACAGGTTGGCCAGACTCTCCCTCCCCTCGTCCTGCAGAAACAGGCGTACCGCATATGCACCCCGGTTCGCCGTTACCGTAGCGTCGCTGACCACGGCCGACGCCACCGGCTGTACGGTAAGGTCGACATCCTGATTGATGAAGTAGAGCGGATGGAACAGCCTGCCTCCGCGTTCCACGGGTTCGGAAGCCCATGCGAAGGCGCCGGCAGGCGGATTGGCCAGGTTAAAGGCCCGAATGCCGGCCTGTACTGTTGAATCGGCCAGTATGGCCTTTACGGCATCCAGGTTGTCTTCACGGACCGCGATGTCCCCGATCCCTTCCTCTACCGTAATGCGTGCCAGCAACGCGCTGAATGCTCCCGGCGCGGTCGATGCCGAGCTCCCGGGTTCCGCCGATGCCGATCCACCGGGATCCGCCGATTCCTGCCCGTCAGCACCGGCGGATACGGCCGCGACGTCCGAGGCCGCGACGTCCGAGGCCGCGACGTCCGAGGCCCGCTCGCGCAGGGCATCGTCAATACGTTGCCGCAGTGCCTGTACTTCCGCGCCGTCCTTGAACAAATGCAGTGTGATCTCACCCGATTCCCGTATTATCCTGCTTACGAGACCGATGTCCGCGCTCAGGGGCACGACGATTTCGAACGTGTCGTTCTCCCGCGCGGTAATGATTGGTTCGGAGATCCCAAAGGCGTTAAGGCGCCGCCGCCAGTTCTCGACCAGGCCTTCCACCGCCCGCGTCCTGCCCCGTTCCGTGAACCGGGAAAGGTCCATGCTTACGGTGAGAAGATAACCGCCGGCCAGGTCGATGCCCGGAACCGTGGACTGGCTGTAGAGCGCTTGCCTCTCTTCGGGCGCAAGCGCTTCAATGGACTCGGGAGACGACAACCACAGCCTGATGGTCGGGGAGACCAGGACCGCACCGAGCAGGGTGACGGCGAGAAACACCAGGAATGAAATGCGCTTGTGAATGGTAATGTTCCTTTCGGTACTGCTTCTGAGTGCGGAGCTGTTGGACGGGTTACCAGTCTGCCTGGGATTTCGGCGCGTGGCGGATGATGCCTACCAGGTCGCGGACGGCCTGCTCGAACCCGATGGTCATCGCCCGCACGGCCACGGCGTAGCCCACCACCAATTCCTCCACGTCGGCGATACCCGCCAGATCCCCCGCCGACCGATAGTCGACGCCCCTTCCCAGGGAAACGCCCATGTTCAACCGTGCCGCGGTCCTGGCCGTACCGGCGATTTCCTGGTACATCCGACCCTTCTCTTCGGTGTCGGCGGCCTGTACGAACCGGCTTGCGTCAAGGTGGACGTAGTCTGCCTTGAATTCGGCGCATTGCCGGACGTGCGAAGCGGTGGGCGTGATCAAAACGCTCGTCAGGATCCCTTTTTCCTGCAGGGCGTTCAGCATGCGTTCCACCGGCCGTTCCAGGGAGTCGCCTCCTGGCCACGACGATTCGGCCCAGTCGTTGTTCAGGCCGGCGTGCCCGTAGCCCTCGGGAACAAGGGTAACCATATCGGGCGAAATCGTCAAGATACTACGCAGGGCTTCCAGGTCAGGCGGCACGATCAGGTTGAGGTGCGTGTGCACGAGCTGCCTGATGATGTCGTATTCCCCGCCCAGGTAGAGCGAATCGTCGGCAACCCACGAAATCGTTACGGCGTCGGCCCCGCTCACCTGGGACATCATAACGGCGGTCATGGGATCGGGTTCCCCCCGATTTGCGATATTCCGCAGGTCGGCGACCTGGTCTACGCATACACTCAGTTTTACCATGGGTGATCTCCGGTGTCAATGGTCCACGAGGTCGGAAACCCGAACGAACTCGATCCCTCTGATTTCTAGATACCTCATCCGGTCCATCAGCACCTGATGGGTATGGGGACTGGCATCGGCGATGACGACGGCGCGTGAGTCGTCCAGGGCGGAAAGCGACGCACGGTCCAGGTTCATGGAAATGATCACGGGGTTGTGCAAGGGGTCGAGCACGCCCCAGGCTCGAAGCCGGCCACTTTCTACGCCCCGGTTCTCCGGCCCGCGTGGTCCGCCTGATCCGCGTCCATTGCCCGGTGCGCCTTGCCCGCCCGGACCGCCTTGCCCGCCCGGTCCGCCCGGGTTGTCCAGGTAGTACAGGTTTCGCTTGCCCAGTTCGTCCAGCACGGGGGCCAGCACATCAGCTTCATTGTCCATTCGCCCGGCAGGATAGCGAAGGACGCCCTGAGCCCCGGGCAGCGTGGAAAGAGCGTCTTCCACGACGCGACGGTTGGTCAGCTCCGAGTGCGCGGCAGACACGGATCTCCTGCGCGGCAGACCGGTGGTGCCAGACGCGGGTTGAACGGGCAGCAGCGCCATCACCTCGTGATCGCCGCGCGTGAGCTCGGCAGCCATTTCGTTTGCGCCGTACGCCCAGGGAAACAGGGCGAAAGTGAGGGGCCGGTTGAATTCGGAAAGTCCCTCGACCACGCCTCGCTGGTCGCCGTCCGTATAAGCGATCACGACGGCAAGTCGAGCGGTTTTACGCTGGATAGCCGGGTCGCGGATTACATTGAGGCGATGGGTTACGTCGTCATCTAAGGTGATTTCGAACAGCAACTCCCCGGTCCGGGTCCGTTCCTCCGCACGGGAGACCTTTCCGCCCGCCCGGACGACCGCTCTGGCGATCTCGAGATTGCATTCGGTAAGCGAATAGGTACTCGATACCATGATCCTTCGTTCCAGGGGCCTCCAACGGCCCGCCGCCGTCACGGTGCGCGGCGCGGTGACCCGTATCCTGTCCTGCGTGACCTGCAGATTCATGAACGCACCGTACAGGGCCGCTTCCATTGCGTGAAACGCCTGCTGGTCCGTTTTCCAGGCAGCCGTCTTTTCGAGCTCAGGCGCGGCAACCGGGATAGGCCGGTCCAGCAGCCAGTCCACGACCTTCCTGGCCTGGTTTTGATACAGCATGATCCACACGGCGATGACCAGCAGCACGACCGCGGCCGCAACGAGGACGGCATTCAGGGAGTACGACCGGCGCTGGCTCTTTCTGTTCGCCATCCGCGATCTGGCCGAATGTGAATAGCGGAATCGCATTTTGCAGTCCGTCAGCAGTCGTCTTCGTGGTGGTCCCGAAAGGTCCGAAGCGCGTCGGCAAGCACCGCGAACTCGTTCAGGTCCAGGGTTTCCCCGCGTCGTTTCAGGTCGATGCCGGTATGGTCCGAAAGATAGCCGGCGGAACCTGGAACCAGGCGATTCATCGCGTGGTGCAGCATCTTGCGCCGATGTTGAAAGGCCGACTTGATCACGACGTTCAACAGATCGGCGTCCCTGACCGTAACGGGCGGCCGTTCATGGGGCGTTAACCGGAGGACGACCGAATCCACCGCCGGACGGGGTACGAACCGGTCGCCGCCCACCCGGAACAGCGATTCCACGGCGTAATGGTACGCCATGATGGCGGTGATCGCGCCGTAAGCTTTCGTACCCGGACGCGCCGTCAGGCGTCCCCCAACTTCGTGCTGAACCATGATGACCGCACACCTGAAAATTCCACGGTGGACGATCAGCCGGTCAAGTACGGGACCCGTAATCCCGTAGGGCAAATTGGCAACGAGTACGAACCCGGTCTCGCCGTACTTCCCCATCAGGTCGGGCAGGTCCATATCGAGCACGTCGCGGTTCACGATGGTCAGATGGTCATATCGCCCGTAGGCTTTCTGGAGGACTCCTGCCAGCCTGGCATCGATTTCCACGGCGGTCACGCCGCCGGCCATGGTGACGAGGTGGCGGGTCAACGCGCCGGCCCCCGGACCAATTTCAAGTACGGCCGTATCCTTCGTTACGCCTGCCGATTCGATGATGCGGCGGGCGATGGACGTGTCGTGCAGGAAGTGCTGCCCCTTCGACCTGGACGGGCGAAAATCCGATCGGCGCAGGCTGGCCAGCAGGTCTTCGGGAGGATCGAGCACCGTACTCAATGGATTCGAAACACCTTGTTCGCGTTCTGGGTTGTGGTCCGCGCCAGTTCATCCACGGAAACATCCCGGTGACGGGCGACCGCTTCGGCCGTGTTTACGAGGTATGATGGTTCGTTCCGTCGTCCGCGGTGGGGAACGGGCGCGAGATAGGGTGCGTCCGTTTCGACAAGTAAACATTCCGGCGGCAACCCGGAAATCACCTCGCCCACCGTCGAGTTCTTGAACGTCGCGATGCCGCCAAACCCCAGGTAGCATCCCATGGAAACGGCCCTCTCGGCCATGGCGGCGTCCCCGGTAAAGCAGTGCAGGATCGCGGTCGTTTCCTCACCGGGGAACTCGTCCAGCATGGCCATGACCTCGGCGTGGGCATCCCGGTCGTGCACGATCACCGGCAGCCCCATGCTCCCGCCCCACTCCATGTGACTTCTGAACGACGTCTCCTGCAACGGATAGGTGGACCGGTCGTAATGCAGGTCGATGCCGGTCTCGCCCACGGCGACTACGGACGGATGTTCCAGCAGTTTCTCGATTTCACGGTAGTCCCCTTCACGGGCTTCGTGGACGTGGCAGGGGTGGATGCCCGCGGCGGCGTACACGGAATCCCGGTTTTCTGCGAGGGTCACGGCGGCCCTGCTGCTCTCCAGGTCGTACCCTACTGCGATCATGCGTTCCACGCCAGCGTCCAGCGCCCGTTGGATCACGTCGGCGCGGTCGTGGTCGAATGCTTCGTCCGTGAGATGGGTATGCGTATCGAAGAGCAAGGCAGCAATTGGTTGCAGGTTGTCGGGTAACGTACGTTTCGTGTGGCCGGCTTGGCTGGCCTCGCCAGCTTGGCTGGCCTCGCTGGTCTGGCCGGTCTGGCCGCGGCCGGCAAGCCGGCTTTCAGGTAATTGATGATCCGGATTGGACGCGGACGTCCGGACCGAGGAGGATGGGGGCGCCGCCGTCGTCTTCGGCCGCGAGCAGCATGCCCTTGGATTCCACGCCGCGGATTGTTGCGGGCTCCAGGTTCGCCACCACCACGATCTGCCGACCGACCAGTTTCTCCGGCGTGTATCCGGGGGCAATCCCGGATACGATCTGCCGCTCCTCCGCGCCGATGCGCAGCTGCAGCCTGAGCAGCCGGTCCGTTCCGGGTACCGGTTCCGCCGCCACGACATCCGCGATGCGTAAATCGATCTGACGGAAATCGTCGATCGATACAAGTTCGTTTCGCTCCGACCCGGCGGGTTCCGCTTCCACGGATTCCGTTCCGGAAGCTTCCGCCTCGGTTGACGCCGCTTCCACGGACTCCTTGCCGCCGTCTCCCCGTCCATCGGACCGGCCAAGCCTCGCGATCTGCGCGTCGATCGCCTCGTCCTCGATCTTCTGGAACAGGATCTCGATTTCTCCGATAGGACGGCCGGATAGCGACGCATCGATCGTAATCTCGTCCCAGTTCTGCTCATCGACGCGCCCTTCCAGGCCCGTCATCTTCCACAGCCGTTCGGCGCTGAACGGCAGTATGGGAGACATGACCACGGCGAGGACCCTCACGGCCTGCACGCACACGTGGAGCGTGGCGGCGCAACGCGCTCTATCGGTCTTGCGCGTGTTCCAGGGCGCCTGGTCGTTGAAATACCGGTTGCACTGGTTTCCCAGGGCGATCAGCTCCCGCACGGCACCTCGTACCTGGAACGACTCGAAACACGCGCCCACACGGTCCGGGGCGCCGGCCACGGCCAAAAGCATCTCCCGGTCCTCCGGCGAAAAGGTCCCTGGTTCCGGGATCACGCCGTCGAAATACCGGTTGATGAAAGTCAGCGTCCGGTTTACGAAATTCCCGAAGATATCGGCCAGTTCATTGTTGTTGCGCGCCTGGAAGTCCTTCCAGGTAAAATCGGAGTCCCTGGTCTCGGGTGATATCGACGCCAGGCAGTATCGCATCGGATCGGGCGGGAAGTCCGCCAGGTACTCATCCAGCCATACCGCCCAGTTCCGGCTGGTGGACAGCTTCTGGCCTTCTATGTTGAGAAACTCGTTGGCCGGGATCTCCGATGGCAGGACGAAATCCCCGTGCTCCATGATCATGGCCGGCCAGAGGATCGCGTGGAAGACGATGTTGTCCTTTCCGAGGAAATTCACGAGCTTGCAGTCCGGGTTCAGCCAGTAGTCCTTCCAAAGGTCGGGGTCGCCCTGCTCCACCGCCCATTCCCGGGTGGACGACACGTAGCCCAGCGTGTTCTCGAACCAGACGTACATGACCTTGCCCACCGCTTCCTCGATCGGCAGCGCCACGCCCCAATCCAGGTCGCGGGAGATGGGCCGGTCGGACAACCCCTCGTTGAACCAGCCCTGGCAGTAGTTGCGCACGTTGGCCTTCCAGTGCGTTTTCGTATCGATCCAGGCCTGCAGCCGGTCGGACATGCGAGCGAGCTTGAAATACCAGTGGTTGGCCGGTCTTACCTCGAGGGGTCCTTTGCAGACATCGCTGTGGGGATTGATTAGCTGCGTGGCGTCCAGGATGGTGCCGCAGGCCTCGCACTGATCGCCCCGGGCCCGGTCTGAACCGCAGTGGGGACAGGTGCCCTCCACGTAGCGGTCGGGCAGGAAGCGTCCGTTTGCCGGACAGTAGATCTGGTCGACCTCGCGCACGTCGAAACAGCTCTTCTCATCCAGTCGGCGGAAATAGTCCCGGGCGGTCTCGTGGTGGATCGGGCGGGAAGTCTGGGAAAAATTGTCGTAGACGATGCCGAATTCTTCGAGGGCGCCCCGAATGACGGGATAGTACTTGTCCACCAGTTCCTTGGGCGTGATTCCCTGCTTCTCGGCCGCCAGGGTAATGGCCACGCCATGGTCGTCCGATCCGCTCACGTGCACGACGTCCCGGCCTTTCAGCCGCTGGTAGCGCACGTAGACATTTCCGGGCAGATGGACGCCCGCGATATGGCCGATATGCAGCTTGCCGTTCGCGTAGGGCAACGCGTCTGTAACGAGTATTTTCTCTGCCACGACAGCCTCTCGGACGCGGGTGGATCAATCCTGGCGGACCGGTTTTGTTCCAGCATCAGAATAGGGTGTGGAAGGGGGTTTGTCAACGGATCAATCTGCGGCCGGCAGGGCATGGGACGATGATCCACCGGATGGTCTTTCGCGGGATGGCACCTCGGTGGTAGGCCTCTGCCTGGGTCCCTCGTATCTACGGTTCATTCTGAGTCTGAGGACGAGTACGAGGAGGGCCAGTTGGACGTGGGCGTTCCGCGCGATGTCCCGCCTGGCTTCCTCGACAGCCGCGATGCCCCGCTCGATTTCTTCCGCGTTCATCGCCGATGCCCGTTCCCGCAGCGGCGCCGTGCGGTCGGCATTCGAAAGCGATGGGGACCCGTTCGCCGAGGAAAGGACGAACAGGTCGCGGTACAGGGATAGCAAATGGTCGAGGATCTTCTCCACGACGGGTTCTTCGCGATGGGACGCGGCAAGGGATTCCACCTGCTCGAACAGGCTGAGCGGTGCCTCGTCGTATATACATTCAAGCAAGGCGAAGGCCTCTTCACGGATCTTCGAACCTCGCTCCGAACCTGCCGTCAGCGCTTCGGAAAGACGGCCTTCGGACCGGCGCGCGAGTTCCCCGGCTTCCTCCGGGGATACGTCGTATCGCTCGATCAGCGCCGATTTCACCTCGTCTTCTTGCAGGCGCGTAAGAAAAACGGGTTGGCAGCGGGACACGATGGTCGGCAGCAGCCTCCCGGACCGGGACGCGGTCAGAATGAGCATCAGGGATCCCGGTGGCTCTTCGAGCGTTTTGAGCAGTGCGTTCGAGGCCGCGGCGTTCATGCGGTCCGCCGCGACGATTACCGCGACCTTCCTCCTGCCTTCGTAGGGCTTGGCGGATGCCTCCCTGCGCAGCGACCGGACATCCTCCACGGAAAGCAGGTCGTTCATGCCGAAGGGCGGTGCGCCGTAGGGGTCTTCGGCCAGCCGGGCGGCCAGGCCCTGCCTGCGTTCCTCCCGGGCATTCGCGCGGCCGGACGTGCCCTCGCCGCGACCGGAAGAACCCTCCCCTCGGCCGGAAGAACGATCCGGGGGCGGAGCGGAGGAAGTGGGAACGAGGAGGTGTACATCAGGATGCTGGAGCGCGCGGATCCGCCGGCAATGGCGGCACGGACCTTGCTGACCGGGCGGACTGCAGGGCTCCCCGGGTCCGTATTCGCAGTTGACCGCGCAGGCGAGCTCAATGGCCAGCGCCTCGGCACCCACGCCGGGCGGTCCGCAGAACAGATACCCGTGGGCCAGGCGGTCCTGCTTTACGGCCTCCATGAGCCGCTGCCGCTGCCGTTCGTGACCTATAACGCGATCGAAAGCCATAATGACGGTCCATCAGGCGGGGCGGACCACGTAGTGGACCCGGTTGGATCGCTCCGACGCTTCCTGGAAACTGAAGCCGTCGAAAGCGCCGAGTACGCAATAGCCCGATTGCCGGCAGATCTCCGCCAGCCGGGCCACGGGATAGATCCGCTGTTCGTGGCGTTCCCGGGTGGAATACCGCTTCCCGCCGCGGTGGAAGGTTAACTGGAATTCATTGACCTGCACGCGCGACTCGGGGAAATACTCGCAACGCCGGACATAGGAGTAATCCCCGTTGCTTTCCTGGTCGACCTGGTTATGGAAGTACCTGCGCGAGTTGATTTCCGTGCAGACGTCGAATACAAAAAGGCCGGCGGCGTTCAGCACCCCGCGCAGTCCATTTATCATGGCGGCGATGTCCGCTTCATCCATGATGTAGTTGATGCTGTCGTACAGGCACAGCACCGCGTCGTAGCTTCCCGATACGGGCACGTCTACCATGTCGCCGGCCTGAAACGTGATGGATCGGCTGCCGTCCAGGGCTTTCTGCCTGGCTACGGCGATCATGCTCTCCGACCGGTCCATGCCCGTCATCCGGTAACCGCGGTCATCGAGGATACACGCCATGACGCCGGTACCGCAGGCCAGTTCGAGAATATCCTTCGGGGTCGCCCCGAACCGTTCAAATATCGACTGAATGTAGTCGGCCCACCGATCGTAGTCCACGTGACGCATCACGTGATCGTATATCGGGGCCAACTGGCTGTAGGGAAGCTCCGGGGCGGCCGGGTGGGTTTTCCTGTGGCGCATGCTCAATGGATTTCGCGTCCGGACGGGCGTTCATCGCGATTCTGAATCTGAGACGTCATCGCTCAGGCGTTCGTCACTGAGGACGTGGTACATGGATTGCGCCCTGTCTTTCGAGACGTTTCCTTCCGGGACGTCCAACACTTCGAATTCCAGCCTTCTGTCGGGCCACGCCACGACGACGACGTCCTTCGCCGCGACCTGGTGACCGGGTTTCGCGGACCTTCCTGAAATGGTCACCATACCCCGGTCGCAGGCCTTCTTGGCGGCGTCCCGTTGTTTAATGATACGGGAGCGTTTCAGAAAGAGATCTACTCTCATCTCACGGGTTGTCGCGTGTTCGACGTGCGTTCGTCACATCTTAGCCGCGCGTTGTGGCTCTCGGTTCAGGACTGGCGTCCAGGGCAGGGCGTTCAAGGCGCATCGTTCAGGGCAGGGCGTCCAGGCCGCGTTCGTCGATGTACAACTCGCGGCGGAGATCCTTGAGCCACCGTTCCCGCTCCTCGTTCCACTTGGCGAATTTGGCCATGTTCGTGATTTCCTGAAAGTGGTCGTCCAGGTTGTACTTGTCGCCCCCGGTCCGGTTGTTCAGCCGCATGATGTGATAGGAGACGGCCCCCTGGTCCACCACCTTGATGGGTTCGGTCATCTCGTCGATGGATATGGCGTTGAGGGCGTCCTGGTACTGGGGCAGCAACTGGTCGAGCATGAACTCCCCGATGTGTCCGCCGTCGGAAGCGGAGGCCAGGTCTTCCGAGTACTTCGCTGCGGCATCAGAAAAAGTCTCGTCGCCGTCGAGAATGCGCTGCCTCAGCATGGAAATCGTCTCCTGCGCCCGGTGATCGTCTTCATCCGTCTTCGGGATCTGGACCAGTATGTGCCGCACTCGGATCTGGTCGTCCCTCCGTTCCTCCAGCTTGATGATGTGCAGACCCACGTCCGTCTGCACCGTGGGGCTGACGCCGCCCGTTTCCAGGGCGAACGCCGCCTCTTCGAAATCGGCCATGAACGTGCCGCGGCTGAAGAATCCCAGGTCTCCGCCGTTTCTGGCGCTGTTCAGGTCTTCCGAATACCGCCGCGCCATCTCGCCGAAATCCTCCCCTTCCGCTATGCGGCGCCGGATCTCCTCGATCCGGGCGTTCATGGCGGCCACGACTTCCGGGTCCGGGCGTGACGTGATCATGATATGACTCAGGTCGAGTTGGACGGGATTGGACGGAATGCTGTCATAGTGGGTCTCATAATACCGGGCCACTTCCAGGCCGGTAACACGGACTTCACCGAAGCGGTCTTCCTCGAGCCTGCGCTGCAGCAGTTCCTCTTCCTTCTGGCGCCGGAGCAGCCGGTTCCAGTCCCGCATGGTCATGCCCGAATTAGCCACCAGATGTTCCAGGGCTTCTTCGGAACCGAGCTGTTCCGTATACTGGTCAATGACCTGGCGCACCGCGCCGTTCACTTGTTCAGCGGGTACCCGTACGCTGTCCCTCCGCGCGTACGCGAGCACGACGCGCATATCGATCATGCCCTTCAACAACTGGTTCGAGAGGTCTTCCGGCTCCTGCTCCCTCTCCTGCATACGGTACATCTTCACCGCTTCGAGGACATCTGAGTAGAGGATGATCTCGTTGTCCACGACGGCGACGACGTAGTCCACCAGTTGCTGGCCCTGGACCGGGCGTCCCGCCATGACCACGGCCAGTAACAGCAGTAGCGGGAAATACCGGGGGATCGATTGGAAGGTCATGCTCCTCCTGTGCCGGTCTGCGTCGCGCCGGTCTGCGGCGCGCCGGGTTCCGGCCGCATCAGGTTTCCGTCATGGATTTCCACGTCGGCCGCTTGCCGTAGCGCATCGACGTACCGCCTGACCAGCTCGCGGCGCTTGTCCCGCAATACCCGGTTGACGATTTCGCCGCGGACCTCGTCCAGCGGCGGCAGCGTGCCGGCCTCGCGTCGCTCCACGACCCTGAATATAAACGAACCGTTTTCGGAAAGGACGGGCCGTGAAACCTGGCCGGCACTCAGGGAAAAGACAATTTCCTGCACCGAAACGTCGCTGATATCCATCCTCTTCAGGAAACCCAGGTCCCCACCATCGACCGAAGAAGCGTGAATCGACCGCGTTCGCGCCAGTTCCTCGAAGGTAGCGCTCCGGCGTGACAACTGATTACGGACCTGCCGGGCCGAGGTCTCGTCCGGTAGAACGATCACCGAGACCCTGAGTTCCGGTTCGAGGTAAACGAATTCCTGCCGATTGGCCTCGAAATAGGTCTCGACCTCTTCGTCTGACACCACGATCGCCGAGTCGGCGGCCATGTGTTCCAGCACGACGTTGGCCAGGTGCTCCCGGCGCATCCTCTCCAGGTCCCGGACCGTCTTGACGTCGCTGTCCAGGTTCAGCCGAAGGGCTTCCTGGTAGAGCAGCTCGGTCCGGATCCAGTCGGACACCCGGTCTTTTGTCATCTGGGGCGTGGCGGCGAACAACGCCGCGGCTTCCAGTTCGGCTTCCAGTTCATCGACCGTCAGCGTGGACTGGTTCACCCTTGCGACAACCGAATCGGGGTCTTCCGGTATCGAACTGCACTGGCACAGCGTCAGGAGCAGCGCCACCTTCAGCATTACGGCAAAAAGGACCGCGGATTTCATGCTGGTCTTCACACTCCAACGGGCGGGTCAAACTGCGGAAACCGGGCATGTATCATTAACCAATTACAGGAGTTTGAGCAACAGGTTTTTGGCCAGATCCACTCGTTCAGCCTCCGTATCACCGGTCAGTCCCACCCTGATCCGGAATCCGTCCCCGTGGGGGAATTCGATGTCCAGCGCGGGATCGTCCGTCACACTGGCGATACGGTCCTGCGATGGATAGAGACCGTTCCGGTAGGCTACGGTCATCTCGTTCCCGCGCACCGTGAGCTGCTGCAATCCGATCCTCGCCGAGATCTGCCGAATGGAAACCAGGTCGAAGAGGATGCGCACCGGATCGGGCAACCGGCCGAACCGGTCCTGCATCTCTTCGCGGAGCGAGGCGACCTCCTGCTCGTCTTCCACCCGGGAGAGCCGCTGGTAGAATCCGACCTTGAGCTTCCGGTCCGCGATATAGTCATCAGGGATGAAGGCACCTACCTGCAATTCGACTTCGGCTTCGGGCGTCTCTTCCCGGGTCTCGCCCTTGAGGTCCTGCATCGCCTCTTTCAACAGACGGCAGTACAGATCGAAACCGATGGAGGAGATGAACCCGTGCTGCTCGGTGCCCAGCAGGTTGCCGGCGCCCCGGATCTCCAGGTCCCGCATGGCGATGTGGAAGCCCGACCCGAGCGCGGTGTACTCGGCGATCACGGCAAGGCGCTTGCGCGCGTCGGGGGTCACCGTGCCGGCGGCGGGAATCATCAGGTAGGCGTAGGCCCGGTGATTGGACCGGCCCACGCGACCCCGGAGCTGGTACAGCTGGGCCAGTCCGAACCGGTCCGCGCGGTTCACCAGGATGGTATTCACGCTGGGGATGTCCAGCCCGGACTCGATGATCATGGTGGACACGAGGCAGTCGTACTTGCGGTCCAGGAAATCGATCATGACTTGTTCCAGCTCCCGTTCCTGCATCTGTCCGTGGCCCACGACGAATGACACCTGGGGCAGGAGGCGCCGGAGGAATTCGGCAACCGCCTCGATGGACTGGACCCGGTTGTGGACGAAGAAGACCTGTCCGCCGCGGTCCACCTCCCGCATGATCGCCTCGCAGATCACCTCCTCGTTGAAACGCACCACTTCGGTGTGCACCGGCAGCCGGTCCCTGGGCGGGGTGGTGATGAGCGACATGTCGCGGGCGGAGACCAGCGACATGTGGAGCGTCCGCGGGATGGGCGTAGCGGTCATGGTCATGACGTCTACGGAGGTCTTCAACTGCTTGAGCCGTTCCTTGTGGACCACGCCGAACCGCTGTTCCTCATCGACCACGAGCAGGCCCATGTCGCTGAAGTCGATGTCGCCGGATATGAGACGATGGGTACCGATGACGATATCCACTTCGCCCTTGCTGAGCCCCGCGACAACGGCTTTCTGCTCCCTCGGCGGGACGAACCGGCTCAGCATGCGGATATTCACCGGATAGTCCGCGAGCCGTTCGGTGAAGGTGGTGAGGTGCTGTTGCGCCAGGATGGTGGTCGGCGCGAGCACCGCGACCTGCTTCCCGTCCTGAACCGCCTTGAACGCGGCGCGGATCGCCACTTCGGTCTTCCCGTAGCCCACGTCGCCGCAGATCAGCCGGTCCATGGGCACCGCCTTTTCCATGTCCGACTTCACGTCCAAGGAAGCCTGCTCCTGGTCCGGCGTATCCACGTAGATGAAGGAATCTTCCATTTCCCGCTGCCAGGGGGTGTCGGCCGAAAAGGAAAACCCGGGGCTGGCCTGCCGGGCCGCATAGAGCTTGACCAGGTCTTCGGCGATGGCCCGGACCGCCTTGCGCGTACGCTTTTTGGCCTGTTCCCAGGCTCTCCCGCCCAGTTTCGACAACGTGGGCGCTTCGCCGTCGGATCCGACGTACTTCTGGACCCGGTGCAACT
>JAPPBT010000093.1 GCA_026702745.1 Gemmatimonadota bacterium | reverse complement strand
GTGTGGTAACTGCTTACCCAGGCTGTTGACCACGGGACCTTCGGTGATTTGTATCGGGGCGTTGTCGTCGCCGCCGCAGGCTGTTGCGCAGAAGAAAAAGAGGAGGAGAGCACGGACCGCGAAGGCGTGGGAGGACATCATGCGAACTACCTCTGATCGAATCAGGACCGGACATCGAACACTTCGCGCCCGAAGGACAGGCGATGCCGCGATAGGGTAATCGATCGACCAAAGAGTCGACCACGCGACAGGAAACGTGCTCGATCTATCCGGATATGTGGTTTTGCGTGTTTCCTGTAAAATGAACACCCACCCTTACCCCGGTCAACAGAAAAGCGCGGGGCAATCAGAAAAGCGCGGGGCGACAGAAATGCGCGGGGCGATCAGAAAAGCGCAGGGCGATCAGAAAAGCGCGGGGCGACAGAATAGCGCGGGAAGGTCCGCCCGGCTCTCTTGACACCGGGGATGCTGAAGGATAGGTTGATGGCGGCTCGTTTCACACACCCGAGCTGTCCCGCTCACCCGCGTCGATCCGCACACCCGCGTCGTCCGTTTACCCGAGCCGGCGTATGAACCTCGCCAGGCAGTCCGGACCATGTCCCAACCACACGCAAAACCTTCCCGCCCCACGCTGCGCAAGTCCCTCGGGCTCTTCGACGGCATTACCATCCTCGTCGGCATCACCATCGGGGCCGGAATCTTCTCGGCGCCCCAGATCATCGCGGGCTTTACCGGGTCCTTCACGCCTATCCTCTGGCTCTGGATCGCGGGCGGGGCCTTCATTTTCATCGGCGGCCTGGTCTACGCGGAACTGGGCAGCCGGATACCGGACACGGGCGGCGAATACATGTACATCAGCCGCGCTTTCGGTCCCTTTGCCGGGTTCATGTTCGGCTGGTCCCAGCTGTTCATTATCCGCACCAGCCCCCTCGCCGGGCTCGCCATTGTGACCGTCAACTACTTTTCCTATTTCGTCGAAATGACGAACGTCGAACGGATCGCCGTCGCCCTGTTCATCATTCTGCTGCTGACCATACTGAACTACGTGGGCGTTCACCGGGCCGGCTTCTATCAGCGACTGACCACGGTGCTCAAGGTCTCCGGCCTGATGCTCCTCGTTGTGCTTGGATTCACGCTGGATTACGGGGGCGAGAACCTGCTGGGTACCGCCGTGGCGCCGACCGGTACGCTGGGGCCCGTCGGCAATATCATCGCCGCCGCCTTCATGGTGGTCTTCGCCTACATGGGATTCGAACGGGTAGGCTACTCGGCGGGCGAGATGAAGGATCCCAGGCGCACCATTCCACTGACCATGTTCGTGGGGATCACCGCGATCGTCCTGATCTATGTCCTCGCGAATCTCCTTTATCACCAGACCCTCGGCATGGAAGGCGTCCGGTCGAGCAGCATCGTGGCTTCTGACACGGCCGTGCTACTGCTGGGCCCCCTCGGCGCGGGGTTCATCGCCGTTACCGTCATGATCTCCACGACCGGCAGCATGAACGGGACCTTCATGACCGCCACGCGGGTCTATTACGCCATGGCGCGAGATGGACTATTCTTCAAGTGGCTGGACTACATCCATCCCGTGTACCGCACGCCTTCGCGGGCCATCATCGCCCACGCCGTATGGGGAACGGTCATCCTGCTGTTCCGGGGGACCTTCGAGACCATCATGGCGGGGATGGTGTTCGCGGTGCTCATCTTCTTCGGGGCCAACACCCTGGCCCTGTTCAGGCTTCGCCGCATGGGCGTCGGCGCCGAAGGCGGGTACCGGGTGCCGCTCTATCCCTGGACGCCGGCCCTCTTCCTGGCAGGCATCGTCGTTCTCGTCGTGCTGCGCGCCACCTTCGAGTGGTACAACTCGCTGATCGATCTCGCCTTTATTGTTACCGGCCTGCCGTTCTGGTTGATCTGGCGCAAGGCGAAGCGCTAGATCCGGTCGTCAATCTGGCCCGGTGTCAATCAGGTCCAGGTGTCAATCCAGTCCGGCTATCAACAGAAGCCGGGTTTAAAGCGAATGCGGCTACCTTCCGAATCCTGCGTGATCCACAATATCAGATTACTCGTTCATTTTTACCTGCCAACACGCCTCGATATGGCATCAAAAAAGTCTGCCAGATTGACCAGGCAGTGCGCGACTATGCCGGGGCGAACGCTTCGCGTGTGGATGGTTGTGTAGATGAGTGGCAGGATGCCCAACGTTCGAACTGGAATCATCCAGGGCGCGTCAAAATGGTATATGGAGAAAAGCAAGCTGTGTGCGACGGGTTTCAGGCGCCCGAACTGGCTGGGCATTCTTGGAAGCAGATACCCACGGAAATAGAGTTCCTCGGTTATGGGAACGAGGATACCGGTGAGCGCGATGTTCGCGAATAGAACGAGCCCTGCGAACTCCGGAACTCCAGCAATCTTGTACTTTGCGAAGACACTGAAACCAATGAACGCTTCAAGTCCATGGGTTACCGGCTCAAATACCAGGAAAATAACCGCGGTCGGCACCAGGATCGCTGGAACCCACACGAAATAGCGAGGCCAGGAGACTGGACGGTTGTATACAACGATGCCTGCGAGCGACCACCCGGGGTTGCGCCGCTTCTTGGCCAGGTAGTAGAGGTAGCCCAGCTGCATGGGAATCAGCACGAATATATTGGAGAGTACGCCGATGAATAGTTCCGGAGGTAATGACGGGTTCCACAAAGTCGCGAATCCCAACAAGGTCGCTGCAACGTTTGCGATGCCGGGAGCGATATGAAGAAACAGGCACTTCCCCAGAGAATGAGGCTCAATCGCCGAATCGATCGGGTTTCCAGCCAGCCGATCCGATGCAGTTGCATTCACTGTTGAACCTTTCTTTTCTCAAACTCGTTAAACGAGCCTGTGTTTTCGCCATGGTACGCTTTGACAACATGCAAAACCAGCCATTAAGATCCATCAGTTTTCCCTTTACTGAAATGCGTTCTGCGTGTATATTAAACCGTTCAAATCAAGTGTATTCAATCATTAAACTAAGTGTCAACTAAGGTCGCCTGCAAGGTCACGAGAAATAGATGAGCTACCAGCTGACGGACAGTTTCGGCCGAACGATCAACAACCTTCGGGTCTCGGTGACGGATCAGTGTAATTTCCGCTGTATCTATTGCATGCCCGAAGTGGGGATGATCTTCCAGCCGCGCGAAGAGATCCTGACATTCGAGGAAATCACGCGTTTCGTCGGGATCGTCACCGGGCTGGGCATCTCAAAGCTGCGATTGACCGGGGGAGAGCCGACCGTTCGCAAGGACCTGCCGGTACTGGTGCGCATGCTCGCGGATATACCCGGCGTCCGGGACATGGCCATGACAACCAATGGCTTCCTGCTCAAGAAGATGTCCCGTGATCTGCGCGAGGCGGGACTCCCCAGGATCAACGTCAGCCTGGACACGCTGGACGAGGAGAAGTTCAAGGAAATGACCCGTCGCGACGTCCTGCACAAGGTACTCGACGGGCTGGAGGAGGCGACCCGGCATTTCCAGCTGCCGATCAAGATCAACGTGGTCGCCATGAAGGGATACACCGAAGATGAACTGCTGGACTTTGCGAAACTGGCGCGTACGGGACCGTACCAGGTGCGTTTCATCGAGTTCATGCCGCTGGACGCGGACCGTTCCTGGACGCGCGACCAAGTGCTGGACGGCGCCGAGATCATCGAACGGATCGGCGCGCATTGGCCCCTGGATGCCGTGAAGCGGCCCGACCAGCGGGAGCCGGCCGACCTGTTCCGGTTCCGGGACGGCCAGGGCGAGATCGGACTCATCGCTTCGGTCAGCGAACCCTTCTGCGGCAGTTGCAACCGCATACGCATCACGGCGGACGGCAAGCTCAGGACCTGCCTGTTCTCCATCAACGAAACCGATATCAAGGCCCTGTTGCGGGGCGGCGCCTCGGATGCGGAGATCGCCGAGACGGTGATCGAGGCCGTGCGGAACAAGGAACCGGGGCATCACATCAACGAACCCGATTTCGTCCAGCCGGAACGGACCATGTCCTCCATCGGCGGATAGCAGGAGATCACTATGAGTCAGCGGATGTCATCTCAGGAACTCCTCGCCCAGGTCAAGGGCGAAGTGAATGAGATGTCCATGGAAGAACTCAAGGAAAAGCTGGACCGGAACGCCGACCTAGTCCTGATCGACGTGCGCGAGCAGGACGAGGTCGACCAGGGCGTCATCGTCGGAGCGACCCATATTCCGAGGGGATTTCTGGAACTCAGGATCGAAAACACCGAGAGCGACCGGAACCGGGAAATCGTGCTGTACTGCGCGGGCGGCAACCGCTCGGCGCTGGCGGCGCAATCGCTGGAAGCCATGGGATACACCAACGTTATCTCCATGCGGGAGGGCTACACGGGATGGAGCGCCGCGGGCTTTCCCACGGTCCAGGAACGGGCCTTGAGCACGGAAGAACGTCTCCGGTATTCCCGGCACCTGATCGTGCCCGAGATCGGGGAGAAAGGCCAGGTGAAGATCCTCGACGCCAGGGTGTTGCTGGTGGGGTCGGGCGGACTGGGATCCCCGTCGGCCTACTACCTTGCGGCCGCCGGTGTGGGCACCATAGGGCTCGTCGACTTCGACGTGGTGGACGTGACGAACCTGCAGCGTCAGATCATCCACGGCACGTCCGACATCGGACGTCCCAAGGTGGTGTCCGCCCAGGAGACGATCAACGACCTGAACCCCGACTGCAACGTGATCCTCCATGAAACCCGCCTCATGGCCGACAACATCATGGAGATCATCAAGGATTACGACATCATCGTCGACGGCTGCGATAATTTCCCGACGCGGTACCTGGTGAACGACGCCTGCGTGCTGGCCGGCAAGCCGAACGTCCACGGCAGTATCTACCAGTTCGACGGTTACGCCACGGTGTTTCATCCGGATAGGGGACCCTGTTACCGCTGTCTATATCCCGAACCGCCACCGCCCGGCGCCGTGCCCAGCTGCGACGAAGCCGGCGTACTCGGCGTCCTTCCCGGGACAGTAGGACTCATTCAGGCCACCGAGACCCTCAAGCTCATACTCGACCAGGGCGATCCGCTCATCGGCCGGATCCTGATGTACGACGCGCTGGACATGACCTTCCAGACCTTCAATGTCCAGAAGGATCCGTCCTGTCCCCTTTGCGGCGAGAATCCCACGATAACCGAGTTAATCGATTACGAAGCCTTCTGCGGCTTCGCGCCGGCCGCCGGTTGACGACGGGCGGGTCGCGCAGCTTATTGGTCTCGCGGCTTCCTGGTCTCGCGGCATCCTGGTCTCGCGGCTTCTTGCAGGCAAGTCGCCCGGCTCGCGGGTTTTCCGGAAAAGCAGGCGACGGCTGAACCGGCCGGTTCGCCCGGGCTGCCCGGTCCACCCGGGCAGGTCGGGTATTGGCAGGACGGGTATACTGTGTTCGCTAATCCAAATACACTTCCATCCGCAAACCCATAAGGAATCTCCACCATGGCGGAACGAATCGGTTTTATCGGCCTCGGCATCATGGGAGAGCCGATGTGTCGCAACCTCATGAAGGCGGGCTATGCCTGCACCATGCACACCCGGACGAAATCTCGTGCGGAAAAGCTCGTGTCGGAAGGTGCCGTATGGAGCGAAAGTCCCAGGGATACGGCCGTCAAGTCGGACGTGATCATCACCATCGTGACCGACACGCCGGATGTCGAGAAGGTCATTCTGGGTGAAGGCGGGATCATCGAGGGCATCAGTCCCGGTTCGGTCGTCATCGACATGAGCACCATCTCCCCCTCGGCCACGCAGACCATGGCCGCGGCGCTCGAGGAGAAGGGCGCCGACATGCTCGATGCGCCGGTCAGCGGCGGCGACACCGGGGCGATCGCGGGGACCCTTTCCATCATGGTGGGTGGCAGGCAGGAAGTCTTCGACCGGTGTCTGCCGGTTTTCGAAGCCATGGGCAAGAGCATCAACCTGATCGGCGATCACGGTGCGGGACAGATGACCAAGCTGTGCAACCAGGTAGCGGTCAGCGTAGCGAACCTCGCCATGGCGGAAGCGCTCATCCTGGCGGCCAGAGCCGGCCTGGACATGGAGAAGATGCTCGCCGCGATCAGCGGGGGCGCCGCGGGTTCCTGGCAGCTGTCCAACCTGGCGCCACGCATCATCAAGCGGGACTTCGATCCGGGATTCATGGTGAAACTGCAGCAGAAGGACCTGCGGCTCGTGCTGGGCGCGGCCTCGGAACTCGGACTGGGACTGCCCGGTGCGAGCCTGGCCCACCAGCTGTTCAATGCTGTCGAGGCCGCGGGCGAGGGCGACGAGGGCACGCAGGCCCTGGTGAAGTCCCTGGAACGCATGTCCGGGGTGGAAGTACACGGCTAGAAACGGTCCCGGAAGGAGATCGATGCGTTTCAGCGTCCTGGTGATCCTCTTCGGTGTCGGTGCGGTCCTGATGGCGGTCGCCGTGGTGTTCATGTACGGATCGGACGGATCGGGCGAACCCCGCACGCCGGTCGAACACGGCAGAAGACTCTTTCGGCTGCAGGGCTGCGCTTCCTGCCACGCTATCGGTGGAGGCATATCCCGGGGACCCGATCTGGCCGGGCTGATCCCCCGGCTTTCCGCACGGTTGACCGACACGGTTTACCAGAAACATCTGGATTCGCTTCGGGTAGCCAGACCGGATGTGCACGCCTTTTTCGCATCACGGTACGAGCACGTGCTGGGCGCTCAGGACGAAGAGCGGATCAAGGCCTGGTTCGCAGAGCATCTGCGGAATCCCCGGTTCGATCACTTCACGGGACTGATGCCCGACTACGATCATTTGACGGAAGATCAGGTGGACCGGTTGACGGCCTTCATCCTCACCTTGCAGTAAAACTTTTCTCGCAGAATGGAGACGGAAACATGGCAGACGTTGGAAAAAGACACAGCAGGACGATCACCGACGGTCCCTCTCGCGCCCCGGCACGGGCTATGCTCAAGGCCTCGGGGTTCACCGACGCGGACCTGGCCCGGCCGATCATCGGGATCGCCAACACCTGGATCGAAATCGGTCCCTGCACCTACCATCTGCGCGATCTGGCCGAGTATGTGAAAGAGGGCGTCCGGGAGGCCGGAGGCACACCCATGGAATTCAACACTGTCTCCATCTCCGATGGGATCACCATGGGCAGCCAGGGCATGAAGGCTTCGTTGGTCAGCCGCGAGGTGATCGCCGATTCCATCGAATTGGTCACAATCGGGAACATGTTCGACGGCCTGATCGCCCTGTCCGGTTGCGACAAGACGATCCCGGGCACGGTCATGGCCCTCGGCCGGGTAAACGTGCCGTCTCTTATGCTCTACGGCGGTTCGATCATGCCGGGCAGCTTCCAGCAGCACGACGTCACCATCCAGGACGTGTTCGAAGCGGTGGGCGCCCACGCTTCGGGCAGGATGACCGACCTGGAGCTCAAGGACATGGAGGATCATGCCTGTCCGGGCGCCGGCGCCTGCGGTGGCCAGTTCACGGCCAATACCATGGCCATCGCCTTCGAAATGCTGGGGATCTCGCCCATCGGCAGCGCAAGCGTACCCGCCACCCACCCGGACAAACCGGAGGTGGGCCGCGAATGCGGTCGACAGGTCATGGAACTGGTGCGCAGGAACCTCTGCCCAAGGGACATCATGAACCGGGAGGCCTTTGAGAATGCTATCGCCGCCGTGCTCACCACCGGGGGGTCCACCAACAGCGTGCTGCACCTGCTGGCCGTCGCGCAGGAGTCGGGCGTGGACCTGCAGATCGAGGATTTCGACCGGATCAGCGAGCAGACGCCGCTACTTGCCGATCTGAAACCGGGCGGTCGTTTCGTAGCCAACGACCTGTTCGCGGCGGGCGGCAACCGGCTTGTGGCCAGGCGCATGCTGGAGGGCGGCATGCTCCACGAGGATGCGATCACGGTAACGGGCCGGACCATCGCCGAGGAAGCCGCGGAGGCATCCGAGACGCCGGGCCAGGTGGTCGTCCGGGATCTCGAGAATCCGCTCAAGCCCACCGGCGGCTACGTGATCCTCAAGGGCAACCTGGCCCCCGAAGGCTGCGTCCTGAAGGTCGCGGGCCATGAGAAGACTCATCATCGCGGCCCCGCGCGGGTCTTCGACTGCGAAGAGGACGCCATGGCAGAGGTGATGAACGGGGGGATTCAGCCCAATGACGTGGTGGTCATCCGCTACGAGGGACCGAAGGGCGGACCGGGCATGCGGGAGATGCTGGCCGTCACCGGCGCTCTCGTCGGCCGGGGCCTGGGAGAATCGGTGGCCCTGATGACCGACGGCCGTTTTTCCGGCGCAACCCACGGCTTCATGGTCGGGCACGTCGCGCCCGAAGCCGCGGTGCGCGGTCCCATCGCCGCGCTGCGCGACGGAGACACCGTGGTCTTCGACGTGGCGTCCCGCCGCCTGGACGTGGAGTTGACCGACGAAGTAATCGCCGAACGGCTTTCCGACTGGACCGAGCGGTCATCCCGTTTCGGTGACGGCGTCATGACCAAGTATGCCCGGCTTGTATCTTCGGCGGCCACGGGTGCGGTTACGCGGGCCTGACCGGATCAGGCGGGCTAGGCGGGCTAGGCGGGCTAGGCGGACCAGCCGGACCAGGCGGACTACAGTATCCCGCGGCCGAGGGCAGACAGCAGGAGTTCCACGCCCAGTTCAGCAGTGGCATTGCCCATGTCGAGGATGGGATTGAGTTCGACCAGGTCCAGGGCGCGCAGCATCCCGCTGTCGGCCACCGTTTCCATGAGCAGGTGGCCCTCCCGATAGCTGAGTCCGCCCTTGACCGGCGTACCCACGCCCGGAGCGATACCGGGATCGCACACGTCGAGATCGAAGGACACGTGCACGCCCGCCGTGCCGTCCCCCGCGAGTTCCAACGCTTTCTGTGCCACCCTTGCCATCCCAAGCTGGTCCACGTCTTTCATCGTATAGACATGGATACCGGACTCGAGCACCAGGTTGCGCTCGGCGGGGTCAAGATTGCGTACACCGACGAGTACGGTGTGATCCGCTTCGACGGCCGGTCCGGCCGGACCGAAACCCAATAGTTCGGCAGGTTCACCGCCCAGCAGTGCGGAAAGCGCCATACCGTGGACGTTGCCGCTCGCACTGATGCCGGGTGTATTCATGTCCCCGTGGGCGTCCACCCACAGCAGGCCGATGCGCTCGCCGTCGTCCCGGGCGCGTGTGGCGGTGGCCACCACCGAACCGGCGGCGAGACTGTGATCGCCGCCCAGGACGATGGGCACCGCGCCGTCGCGGTGCACGGCAAGGGCCGTATCGTAAAGGTTGCGGCAAACCTCCGCGATGTCTTCGACGTACTTCCTGGTGGGATCGCCCGGACTGCACAGTTCCCGGATAGGCGCGGACAGGTCGCCACGGTCCGTTACCGTTCTCCCCAGCACGGAGACCCTTTCGCCCACGCCGGCGATGCGCATGGCGGACGGCCCCATGTCGACGCCGCGGCGTCCCGCGCCGAGGTCAAGGGGCACTCCGATGATGTGGATGGGATCCATTTGTTATTGGTCAATCCCGCACGGGCAGTTCGCCCGGCGGTGCGATGCGGCAACCAGGCAGGGTGCGGAGAAAGGCTTCGGGACCGGGCGGACAGTAGATGGCGATGATGCGCATGGGTTCCCATCCCGTGTTGATCGTTTCGTGGTACATGTCGGCGGGTATGTGGCACATCATGCCGGGTCCGACCTTCCGTCGTATTTCCTGCCCGTCTTCCTCCACCATCTGTTCGCCTTCACCGGAGATGTAGTAGAGGATCTCCTCCACGCCGGGGTGGTTGTGCCGCTCGTGGCCCTTGCCCGGCTCGAGCACGACCAGCCCCATGCTGAAGCGTTCGGTCTCGGTCACCCGGGGCTCGCTGAACCACTTGATATTGCCCCAGTCGAACATCATGGTTTCCACGTCATCCGGCTCTACGAATCGAAGGCCCGGTTCTGGCATGGCTGCCTCCTGAGTATGTGCTTGACTGCGGTGTTTTCAACCGCGCGTCGAACCTTGTTTTAACCTGAATCAGTGTTTAAATGGCCAGTCCCTTGAAGTGACGGACCTGCTCCGTCAGCGCCCGTTCCGCGGGAAGCCTCTCGATGCTTGACGCCCCGAAGAAGCCGACAACCCCCTTCGTGTTATTCAGCACGTATTCGGCGTCATCGGGCTCGGCGATCGGCCCGCCGTGGCACAATACGAGGATATCCTCCCTCACGCCGACGGCCGCGTCGCGGATGGCTTGGACCTTCGTCGCTGCCTCCGCTAACGTCATGGCCGTCTGCGCGCCGATCGTGCCGCTGGTGGTCAGGCCCATGTGGGGCACGAGTACGTCCGCGCCGGCTTCAGCCATCTTCACCGCCTCCTCCTCGTCGAAGACGTAGGGACAGGTGAGGAGTCCGGCCTGGTGCGCTTCGGCGATCATCTCGACTTCCAGGTCGTAGCCCATGTTCGTCTCTTCCAGGTTTTGTCTGAAAAGACCGTCGATCAGGCCGACCGTGGGGAAATTCTGCACGCCCGAGAAGCCCTGGTCCTTGAGTTGTCGGACGAAGACGCTCATGATGCGGAAGGGATCCGTGCCGCAGACCCCCGCCAGCACGGGCGTGTCCTCCACGATGGTCAGGACCTCCTGGCCCATCTCCACCACCACCTGGTTGGCGTCACCGTAGGGCATCATGCCGGAGAGGGAACCGCGCCCGCCCATGCGATAGCGACCGGAGTTGTAGATGATGATGATGTCGGCGCCTCCGGCCTCCGCGCACTTGGCGGAAAGCCCCGTGCCCGCGCCCGTGCCGATGATCGGTTTGCCTTCGGATACCTGCGCCCGCAACCGCCGCAGGCATTCGTCATAGGGGATGGCCATGGTTTGCTCCGGGATGTACTGGATGATGCGTGCTGAGAAAACTTCCAAAGCGTGATTTTCGAGATTATGAACCTGTTGATTATCGACCTCGCGGCATGATTCGAGTATAGAAACTCGTGGAACCAGCGTCAACGAAATTGGCGCGCGACAGTAGCGTGCCGGTATCAGGGACCGGCAATCTGATTGAATCGGCGCTGATCGCACTGTATTTTCTCGGAAAGGAGCGCCGTCAGCTTATGGCTGGCGCCCTACCGTAACACCCTCCGAAGCCGGACAGAAGCAGAGCCGAAGCAGGACCAGATACCCTGAGAGCGCCATCCATGATCTGTACCGAGCATCTGCGGATTGTGCCCATGCGGCACGGGGATGCCCACATCCTTCGATTCGACGTCCGTGACCCGGAGCGCGGCTGGCGCACCGTGCTGTCTCATCGGGCTGTAAACAAGCACCGCCCCTGGGAGAAGGACGAAGGGCTGTCGATAGAAGACCTGGAAGTCGTGCCTTCAAATGACGAATCCAAAGCGGTCTTCACGGAAATCGCCACCCGAAACACGAATACGTTGCTTATCCGTCGCGGCGAGACCGGCGAACACGGGATCGAAGAACGGATATCCGTTGAAGCAGACAATCGGCTCCGCGTCGAGGTGCGCGATCGCCTCACACCTTCGGGCGTGCTCCTCGCACGTCTCATGAACCACTACTACTTCATGCCCGACGACCGGGCGATGGGTTACGCCCTGCCCCTGGATTTCGCGTGGATTCCCGGATTGCACGACCATGTAGATCACGTGGCCGGTGACTGGTTCTTCCGGTCGCCCTGCGTCATCGTATTGGCTCATGGGGTTTACGCCGCCATCGTGCCCGACCTGGACCGCATGCAGGAGCGGCCGTACCTGCCTCACGCTCTCGACCTGCGCGCCTGGCATCATCCCGGCAGTGGCGAGACCTACGGACTCCCCCGCATATCCTATGGAGTATGCCGGTGGAAACCGGATGGCCACGTGTTGACGGTCCGCGATGAAGCCGCACCCATCAGCGAGAATGAGATCAGTTATGCCTTCGATTTGTTGATTGGCACGGCCGAGGGTCCTGAATCGATCGTTGCCCAGGTAACGAAGTTGCTGTGGGACAAGTACGGGAAGGAGTACCTGAAGGACATACGGCCCCAGGTCATGCCCTTCGAGGAGTACGGCAGGCGGTACACCTACAAGCATGAATTAAAACTATGGGCAAAGCCTGTATCCTGCGGCAATAGAGAGGGTTACGGTATCGATAATACCTGGCGCAGGGGCGTCAATTACCACGCCTGGGAGAATGACTTTCAGGCGGGTTTCGGCCTCATGCATTACGGAAGGAAATGGGAGGACGACCATCTCACTTCCATCGCGAACGGCATGATCAACCTGCGGCTTTCTTCACCCAGGCGAGACGGCGCTTTCCCCTGTATATACAATGTAGATACAGCATCCTGGGAAGGGGCCATGTACTGGACCGCGTGGCCCGCGCACCCCATGGATGGATACGACCTCCAGTCCATGGGTGTTACGGCCTGGTGGATGCTCTACTGGTATGAACAGTACCCTGATCTCGAACGCGGCTCCGAGATACTGAACTGGATGATCGACTTCTGCCGGTTCCTGATCGACGCCCAGCTTCCGTCCGGCGCCATTCCCACCTATTTCGACCGTCAGCTCAACCCCGCGCCTCAACTCAGGGAAGACGCCCCCACGGCCATCGGCGGCGCGGTGCTGGCGAAGACCGCCCGGGTCATCGGAGATCCCGAAATGGAACGGGCCGCCGTGAGGGCCGGAGCGTTCATGAGCCGGGAAATCGTGCCGCAAATGAAGTTCCAGGATTTCGAACTCTTCTATTCCTGCGCGCCGAGACCACTGTACTGGGTCGACCCGCTCAACGGAATCCCGCCGGTCAACACGCTGGCCATACAATGGGCCGCCGACCACTACCTTGCCCTGTACCGGTTGACGGAAGACGGGCAGTGGCTGCGGCAGGGCGAGTACTGCCTTGGTCTGCTGTCCCTGTTCCAGCAGGTGTGGGCGCCGAACCGATTCGGCAAAGCCTATCTCTGCGGCGGTTTCGGCGTGATGAACTGTGACGGGGAATGGAACGACGGCCGGCAGTCCCGCATGGTGCCCACCTACGCGGACTACTACCTGGCCACGGGCAAGATCGAATACCTTGAGCGGGCCGTAGCCGCATCCCGTGCCGCCTTCGCCGCCATGGACATGGAGGAAAACCACGCCAACGGCATCAACGCCTACCGCGTCACCATGGCGGAACATGTACGGGTACCGCCGGGAATCGGGTTGTCGCCCGAAAGCCTCATGCACGGCGATCCAGAGGTGCATTCCGGAGAAGGCGGCGGCTGGACGGGCTTCAACTGGGGGCCCGGCGGCGGGCTCGCCGCGACCGCTTACCTGGAACGGCATTTCGGAGGAGTGTGGGTGGACAGTTCATCCAGAAAAGCCGTTGCCATAGACGGCGTCACCGCGGAAGTGACGGGATGGTCCGACAATGGCATTGAACTGTCCGTGGTCAACGCGCTGGGAGACTTCGCATTGCCATACTCGGCGCGGCGGATGATACCGCTGAAATTCGGCCATCTGGTCGAAGACGCATACCGCATCACGGTGAATGGTCGGAATCTGGGAGAAATACCACGTGCGACGCTGGAGCAGGGACTGAAAATCGAAGTATGACGTAACCATTTCGGAGAAAGGAACGTCCTTGAAACTGTCGTCGCCACAGCTCGAAGCATATCACCGGGATGGGTATGTCATTGTTGACTGTCCCTTTCCGCATACCTTCACCCTGGACTGCCAGAGTGCCGTAAATAAGATCGCCATCGATCCTGAGTCGGTCAATGCGGACACCCGGCGGAATCATTTCCGGCTGGCCCCGCAAATTTCCGGCTCCTACTGGTGCGCGCTCGACCATGCCCTGCCTTTCCTGCAGATCATGCTCCATCCGGAAATCCTCGAAATGGCCAGGCAGCTTACGGGCGACGACGATGTCTATCTCCGCAATGGCGGTATCAATGAACTGGCGCCCGACCACTCCTTCTGGTGGCACCGCGACAGTGAAATGGTCTACACCGAGTTCATGCACTACTTCTCCGGGGCTACGGTCGCGCAGGGCTGTCTCCGGGTCATTCCCGGCAGTCACATCGGGTCCGCCGACTCGTTCAAAGAAGAATCGGCACGGCGGCGGCGCGACCAGGGATATCCTGAAGAATACTGGGTCGATGGCATTGCGGACGTGGAACTGCCTGGAGAGGTTCCGCTCGAGGTGAGGCCGGATCAGCTGATCATACGTGATTCAAGGATCTTCCACGCGACCGGACTCAATACTTCCAGGGACGGCAGGTCGATGAGTCACTGGCTGTTTCGCAACAGCGCCAGCGACGACCACCGGTTTCATTTCGAGGATGTGCTTACAGAGGAACTGATTGAGGCGCTTTCACCCGAACAGCGGGACGCGCTTTGGCTGGGCAGGGATTTCGAGATCGCCGAGGGATATCGGGAAGAGCGGGAACGAGAGAAGGGTAAGGTGGCATGGGGAGTGGTGTGAGCAGGTTCCCTGAGCCCGGGACAGAAAGCGTCTTCGCTCAATCCTAGTTAGCCGGCGGTGAGCTCAGAACCCATAGCGCAACGACACCCGGAGTCCCCGCCCTCTGAGCATCGCCCAGGTTTCGGCGAGGTCTAACTCCAAAGGTTCGCGACTGCCGTCCTTCCAGATGACCTCGCCCGTGGCACTTCCGGTCTCTACGATTCCCCAATCCACGTATCGCCATGCAAGATCGAGCGTGATCCTGTCCGAAAGAGACGTAGCCACTCCGGCCGCCAGCATCACAGTGAAATCGACCTGTTGGCCGTCCGGAACGATGGTCTGCGTCCTGGGAAATGTCATGTGGAATTCGCTAATATCGATATAGTGCAGTCCGGCGCCGGTTCCTGCGAATACGCGAAAGGGACCGTACGTTGTGAGATCCAAGTGCGCTGCGATCATGCCGGATGCGGACCGCAGATCCGCCGATACGGACTGGAGCGCATCGGTCTGGAGGAAGTTGGCGGTCCCTTTGAAGGTGAAACGCGGGCGGTAGGATAGGGACGTTTCCAGGCGCAGACCCGGCGTTGCGAGGTAGCCAAGGCCGACCTCGACACCGCCCGCCATGCCGAAATCACCCCGCGTACCTCGAGCGATGCCGTCACCCCCCGTTCCACACCCGAAGAGCGCCGCGGGAGACGTACTCAGACAATTCCTGTCCCCAAACCTGGTTTTCGAGGACAGATCGAGGCTTGCGCCGACCCGAAGGTAGAAATTGGTCAGGTGAGTGGCAGACTCAGTCGCCTCAGCGGCAGTTTCAGTCTGGCGCACATGGTCTCTATTTGAGATTGCAGTCCCTTGGGCGTCTACCGGTTCGATATCCATGATGGCCAATACCATAACCAGGATAGAGGCCGTCCTGATCCTGATGGCTTTACGATGGTCGACAGTCATGTTCCTCTCGCTCTTTCATAATCATTTCATCAGATTTGATGTTGAAACGAGTTGGGATATCCTGCGTGAATCACACCGCATGTCCCGAATGGTCTCCTGCACGTGTTCGATTCTGATCTTGCACACATGATCGAACGAGGAGGACGGACTGCATGAACCATCAAGGGGGTAGTAACGGTCAATCAGGATCGATTGAATGCTGTGGGCAATGCGCGGATAGCCGTACCGACTCTCCTATGGGCTGCTGCAAGGTCAAACTGTGACTGCAGGTTGATCCAGAACAGCGGTTCCACGCCGAACCAGTGACCGAAGCGCAAGGCCGTGTCCGCCGTAATCGACCGCTTGCCTGAGATAATCTGGCTGATCCTGTTTGGCGGAACGTCAATCTGACGTGCGAATTCCGATGGCACAACGCCCAATTCTTCGAGCTCGTCCTGAAGAATCTCGCCGGGATGAATGGTACGCTGGAGCATGATTCCATCCTCCATGTTGCCTTAATGATAGTCTACAATTTCCACCTCTAACGGTCCCGGACTGTCACCGGGCCATCTGAAGCAGATTCGCCATTGGTTGTTTATTCGAATTGAATACTGCCCTCTTCTCTTTCCTCGGAGAGTTTCCAAACGGTTGCTGGTCAGTGCTTTCAAGGTATTAAGCGATGGGGCAGCATTCAGAATCGAAAGTCTTTTCGCAGCCTGTTTTTCAAATCCTTGAAACGAAGCGGTGAATTCGCCACTGGCGAATCGCTCGGTCCTGCGATCCTTGTATCCAAGAATCATAGCTGAAACCAAATTACAGGAGATGACGATGTACGTCAAACGTCAATTCATGAAACCAGAGAACTAATTAACGACTCGAATCTACAATAAGTAAATACAGGAGTCGATACAGGAATTTGTTAGTAACCTACTTCAGAATCCCCTCACGCCCCCACCTTCGCCTCGAAAGCCGCAATTTCCTCCGCACCTTCCAGCACGCCTATCTCTAGGTGAAAGTCGCGCACTTCGTCGGGCTCGATATGCTGCAGGAAGCCGTTCTTGCGGTTCCAGGCCCGGCCGAGCATGCTGACATTGCCCGGTTCGATGCCGGTGACGTAGGTACCTCGGTGGAAGTGTTGCCAGTGGGTGACGATAGGGATCTCCGCCTTGGGAAAGGACCAGTACAGACCCAGGCCGAGGCGATCATTGATCAGACCTACGCGGCAAAGACCGCCGGCATCGGCACGAGGATGGAGGATATAGACGTCGTCGTGTGCTTCGTCCACGGGTGCGGTAACCGTAGCATAGGTTTCGGGTCCGACCTCTCGGTC
>JAPPBT010000092.1 GCA_026702745.1 Gemmatimonadota bacterium | reverse complement strand
TACCTCCCTTTCGTAACGCAACCGGTACCCAAGCCCGGACCGGACGAGGTGGTCATTCGCGTGCGGACCGCTCCATTGAATTACAGGGACGTGCTGACCGCCCTCGGCATGCTTAAGAGACCATCACGGCGGGCACCGTCCTTCGGATGGGAATGTGTCGGCGAAGTGGTCGCACGCGGTGACCGGGCCGACTCGGTGGAAATCGGCGATGTGGTCATGGGAATGGTGCCTGCGGCCATGGCCGGACACGTGACCGCGAAGGCAAACCTGGTTGTCCGCAAGCCTGAGCATCTGGGCATCGAGGAAGCCGCCACGCTGCCCGTGGCTTTTATGACGGCGTACCTGGGGCTCGCGGTACGCGGCGGGATATCCGCCGGTGACCGCGTTCTTATACACAACGCGACAGGCGGGGTAGGACTGGCCGCTCTTCAAATCGCACAGCAGGCGGAAGCCGAGGTTTTCGCCACGACCGGCTCTGAAGAAAAACGCGCCCTGTTGAAGGAGATGGGCGTTTCCCATGTGATGGATTCCCGATCACTGGAATTCGCCAAAGAGATCATGGAGAAGACGGACGGGAAGGGCATGGATATCGTGCTCAATACCCTCTCCGGCTCCGCCATGCGGGCTTCTTTGTCCGTGCTGGCACCCCACGGACGTTTCATCGAGATCGGCAAAACCGATTTGCTGAACCACGGATCCATCGATCTCAACTTGCTCGACCAAAACCGGTCCTATCATCCTATCGATCTCGCGCAGTTCATCGAGGACCGACCGGACCGGGCAGGCGGCTTGCTGCAAGAGGTCGTCGACATGGCCGGGGATGGCAGTATACGTCCCCTACCCTATCGGACCTTCCCGATGGAACAGGCGCGTGAGGCCTTCCGGTTCATGTCGCAGGCCCGGCACACGGGCAAACTGGTGCTCGTGGATGACGGAGCGCCAATTCCGGTGAACCTGGGCGACGACGACCCGGTCATACGTCCGGGCGGGACCTACCTCGTCGCGGGCGGCACGGGCGGGATCGGACGTTTCCTCACCGGCTGGCTGATCGACCGGGGAGCCGGCCTGGTGGTCGTTACGGGCCGAAGGGGAATCGAGGAAACGGAGCTGGGAGCCGGTCCTGGCGGAAACGTCAGGTATGTGCAGGCCGATGTGACCGACCGGGAAGCGATGGAGTGCCTCATGGCGGACCTGCGTGCGGAACGCGGACCGGTCAGGGGCGTTTTCCACGCGGCCGGCGTGCTGGACGACGGCATTCTGCTTACCCAGGACGCGAAAAGGTTCCGCCAGGTACTCGAGCCCAAGACGACCGGCGCGTGGATGCTACACGAACTGACCAGGGACCTCGAATTGCATCTCTTCGTCCTGTTCTCTTCGGCTTCTTCCCTGGCCGGCACCGCGGGCCAGGCGTCCTACGCCGCTGCGAACGCTTTTCTCGACGGCCTGGCCGAACTCAGGCGTCAGGAAGGCCTCCCCGTGACGTCGATCAACTGGGGTCCCTGGGAAGGTACAGGTATGTCGGATGACGAAGGTGTAGCCGACCGGCTCAGGCGACAGGGACTGCGACCTATCCCTCCCGAAGAGGCCGGCGCGCTGCTCGACCGGTTGTTGCGCCGGGACGTCCATCGCGTCGGCGTGATTCCTACGGCGGAACCCGCGGCAGAATCCCTACTCGCACCGTTCCTGCCTTTGGATGATCGTTCAGAACTCGCACCTCAATCGATCACACCGCTATCGAGGGCGGATTTGAACGTGCTGGCCGTGGACAGACTCCGCGTCTACATCGAGGATTACGTGACCGATGCGATCGGCCGGATTCTGGAAGTGGACCCGGAGAGCGTGGAACCGGGGCAGACCTGGCGCAGCCTGGGGGTGGATTCCCTCATGGCCGTGGAATTGAGAAACCGTATTGAGGCGGGGTTGCACGTGTCGATTCCGGTAGAGACGCTGCAGTCGGAGATCGCTATAGATCAGACGATCGACACGTTGCTGGAAGGGTTAGAAAGCCACGAGTCGGACTCGAACCGACGACCTATTCATTACGAATGAATTGCTCTACCAACTGAGCTATCGTGGCCTGGTAAAACCGCGCTAAATATAAGGCACGACCTACCCGATCGCAACCCGTTTTTAGGTTCCGACGGATTCCAGGGACCGCGCGATATTCGCCCGCGTTCCGCTGATATCAAAACACTCCTGCTGGTTGGTCTGCATGAGCCGGAGCGCTACGTCCATCGCCTGTTTTTCGGTGAGGAGGCCGTCGTTCACTTCGCCTTCCATGGCGCGCCCGAGCCACCTCCGCGCCTGCACGGTATAGGCATAGGCACTGGTGGGCCAGCCGGTGTCCCCGCCGAAGGCGAAAAGCTTGTTGATCGGTACGGCATGGATGAACCGGCGGACGAAATCGCAGGAACTGAAAGGGTCGATGGACCAGGCCCAGCAGAGGTCCACCCAGACGTTGGGGTAGTGCTTGGCCAGCGCGATCAGCTCGTGGCTGTAGGGATAGGCGATGTGCATCAGCACGAACCGGGCATCAAGGTAGCGAGCCAATAGACCGCAAAGGTTTCCGCTCTTTATCCGATCCACCGGCATCCGGCTGTGGCCCGCGTAGTAACCGGTGTGGATCTTGAACGGCAGGTTGTGTTCGATGGACAGTTCCACGCCCCGCGCCCAGCCCCAGTCACCCAGGCACAGCGACGCTTCCTCCGGCGCACCATCGGGATTACTCAGCACGATCTCCAGGGCCTTTGCTGCGTCTTCATCGCTGCGCTCCTCCCACCGGAGCGTCCTGGAATAGGCGTGCTGTGCCTTGACGGCGATGGCGTGGGGACCGTACTTCGCGAAGATGGCGGCCATGGCGTCCCGTAGGCTGCCGAGATTGTTCACGGTAATCCCCGTTTCCTCCGCGATTTTCTCCACGGGTACCTCGCCGTTGCAGAATCCCACCCAGGACAGGTCATAGAGGAAGAAATCCGGTCCAGAGGCATCCGGTTCGCACGCCCAGACGAAGTTGTCGATTTGCACGTGATCCAGGCCCGCGTGGTCCCGCAGGAGCGCAAGGCGCTGGCCGGAGCCCCGTAACCGGTCGTTCTCGGCCTGCGCCGCTGCCAGGCCGTCGACGGTAATCTCGGCCATCCCGTACACGTCTTCCGCCAGTATGCGCACCGCTTCACCGTATCCCGTGTGCTTCACGGCTTCCCAGGCCGACCGGACCGGTTCGAAACGTGCCGCCACGTCGCCCTTCGAGGGGTCCAGCAGGGCGTTTACATCCTCCTGCGAAGCGCCGGCGACCACGAGGTCGGCTGGGACGTAATTCTCGAAGAGGTCCTGCAGTACGTCCGGCCCGTTGGCGACCCAATCGTCCTCGAACCGTAGATGCTCGTGGGTGTCGATAAGCGGCGTTTCCTGAATGTACCGGGACAGATCGGACATGGAGACCCTCCTGCAGATGTGCGTGGGGAAGCGGGACAAACATGAGAGACGGGCTTAAGACCGGGAATACCCCCGGGGTGAGTCGAACACCCGACCAACGGTTTAGGAAACCGTTGCTCTATCCACTGAGCTACGGGGGCTGGCGTGTCGTTCCGGTCCGTGCTCAACTTAAGAACGCGCCTGCCGGGTGTCAACGCCTTAATGCGGACGTTCAGGTAGTGAATGATCTTGTCATCTCCTATGCACCGGCATATATTCTGACCGCCTGATCCGGCAGTGCATTGAGCGGCAGGATTCCGGTACGCGGAGCGGGGATTCGAGAATGAAAGGACTGGTAAAATACGACCATGGCCCGGTCAACATGGAAGTCCGGGACATGCCGGTTCCCGAGCCCGATTCCGGGGAGGTCCGGGTGGAGATCCGGGCCGCGGGCATCTGCGGGACGGACATCCACATCTACAAGGACGAGTACCCCTACAACCCGCCGGTGATCATGGGCCACGAATTCTCCGGCATCGTGGACGAGGTGGCCGATACGGACGAATACCGGCCGGGCGACGCGGTGACCGGCATACCGACCACCGTCGTCTGCGGCGTCTGCAGGTACTGTGTCGCAGGCCAACATAGTCTGTGCGACCGCCGCCTGTCGATCGGCAGCGGGGTGCACGGCGTATTTACGAAGTACGTGGTCATGCCCACCTGGGCCCTGCGGAGGATTCCGGAACACCTGGACCTCACCATCGGCGCGTTGAGCGAGCCCCTCTGCTGCTGCGTCAAGGCCGTTTCCATTCGCACGTCCGTTACCGCCGGCGACGTGGCCGTGGTGACGGGTCCCGGCCCCATCGGCTTGCTGACGACGCAGGTGGCGAAGGCAGAAGGCGCCTACGTCATCCTGACCGGCACTTCCGAGGATTCCGAGCGGCTTGAACTCGGTGCGCGGTGGGCCGACGAGACCGTCGACATCGAAGAAGTCGACCTGCTCGATCTCGTCCGGGACCGGACCCAGGGCTACGGCGCCGACGTAGTGTACGAATGTTCAGGGTCGGCTGCGGCCACCCGTTCGGCCATCGAACTCGTGCGGAAACAGGGCACCATCATGCAGATCGGCCTGCACGGCGGCCCCTTCGAGGTGGATTTCTTCCCGGCGGAATTGAAGGAAATCGATATTCGGACCTCCTTCGCCGGATCCCTCGATGCCTGGGACCGCACCATGGTGATGCTGGATCAACGCAGGATCGAACTGGAACCAATCGTGTCGGACGTGGTTCCTTTAACCGAGTGGGAGAACGCATTCCATCGGTTGTTGAACAAAGAAGGCATGAAGATACTGTTTGAACCGATTGATTAACGAAAGGACTTGAAATGGATCTGGGATTGAAAGACAAAGTCGCACTGGTTACGGGCTCGAGCCGGGGCATCGGGCGATCGATCGCCCTGGGTCTGGCGGAGGAGGGATGTCACGTCAGCCTGAGTGCCCGGGGGGAAGAGCGGTTGCTCGAAACCGGGAAGGAAGTCGTACAGAAGGGTGTCGAGACACTGGCGACGGCGGGGGACCTGACCACGGTCGAAGGCATCGACCGGGTCGTGGAGGCGACGCTGGAGCGCTGGGGCCGCATCGACATCCTGGTCAATAACGTAGGCGGAAGCGTCTGGAATCCCTTCGACGATGTCTCCGATGACGAGTGGCTCCACGTATTCAACCTGAACATGTTCGCCGCCGTGCGGGCGACGCGGGCCGTGCTGCCCACGATGCGCGCGCAGGAAAGCGGTTCTATCATCACGATTTCCTCGATCTTCGGACGCGAAGCGGGCGGCCCGGCCACCTACAACGCCACGAAGGCCGCAGAGATCTCCATGGGCAAAACGCTCGCCAAGGAAGTGGCCAAGACCGGCATCCGCGTGAACACGGTGGCGCCGGGTTCAATCATATTCCCGGGTGGCAACTGGCAGAAGCGGCTGGACGCGGACCCGGAGGGCATCGGCAAGTTCATTGAACAGGAACTTCCGGCCGGACGCTTCGGCAAGCCCGAAGAGATCGCGGACGTGGTGGTCTTCCTGTCGTCTGATCGGGCAAGCTGGGTGACCGGTGCCTGCATCAACGTGGACGGCTGCCAGTCCCGTTCGCTGATCTAGATTTTAGTGGTAGAAACATTGTAGATTCGCAGGAAAAACGGATTTAGATACTCGGAAGATACGTGGTAGACACACAGAGGATTCGTCGCATGAACTCGCGCCTCGAACAGCTTGAATTGCTCGCCAGTAAGGACCCCGGCGATCCCTTCATTCAGTACGCGATCGCGCTGGAATACGTGAGTTCGCACCAGCTCGAACAGGCGGCTGAAATCCTCGAAAGGCTCATGGCGGAATCGCCGGACTACACGGCGGGTTATCACCAGGCCGGACGGGTTTACGAACAGCTGGACCGCGATGATGAAGCCCGCAGATGTTACGAGCAGGGGATCGTCGTGGCGGAACGGCAGGGTGACGCCAAGGATCTGGACGAAATGCGGGAAGCCCTGGCGTTTCTGGACTGATATTAGTTGACTGGACGTACCTTCGACAGAATGGACGTTACGTCAGCATACTGGACGTTCCGTTACCAGACCGGATTAATAAGTTAAACGAATGGATTCAAGCAGATAGAGCGAAAACTACTGATTCGCATCGCCCAGGACGTATTCGGATGGGCTTTTATCGTAATAGGCGCCCTGGGAGTCTTCCTCCCACTGCTGCAGGGTGTACTGTTCATGGTGATTGGGCTGACGATCCTTTCCACGCGCTACGCCTTCGCCCAGCGCATGTTGGCCAGGCTGGAACACAAGTATCCTGAAATCTACGCCAAGGTGGAGCGGCTCAAACAGCGATTCGCCGAAAGCAAGCCACTGCTGGTCGCCATCGGCACGATCCTGATCGTCCTGCTGGGCGTGGGGATTTACCTGGCCGTGCTGGGGTTCAAGACGGCCTATGCGAAGATCGCGCCGATCCTGTTGAATTAGTCAGATCAGGCGGGTTAAGCGTCAGATCCAGTGGGGTTTGTCAAATCAAGCGCCGAATCAGGCGGCGGCTGCGCCGGTCCAGCCGGTCGAGGTCGGAGATCTCGTACCGGTTGCCGTTTTCGTCCGTGATCAGGATGCGGCCGGGCGCCAGTTCCACCATGCCTTCCCTCAAGTCCCGCATCGGGATCTTGACGTCGCCACGGTCCGTCTCGACCGAGAATAGCGACGTGCCTCCCCGGCCTTCCATCTCCACGATGCGCGTTATCCTTGGGCGGAAATAGCGCCACTCGATCTCGTCCCGGATGATGCGCCCGGTCTCTTCGTCGCAGGACGTCGGATCGGCCAGGATGCCCAGGTATTCGTCATCCTGGTCGAAAAAGGTGATGTACCGGCTTTCGTGCGAAAGCGGAAAAGCCTGTCGTATCTTGACGCTGAAGAACAGGTCACCCGCGATGGACAGCGTGGGCGGCTGGTCGTCCCGCCGCTCGAGGTGAACGGCGGCCGGATCGAGAAAGGACATATATTACCCCTCCACACCCACGATGCTCGAGACGTTGGTGTGCAGCTGGACCAGGCGGTAATACTCACCCTGCCGGTCCAGCAGCTCCTCGTGCGTGCCCAGTTCCACTGGCTCGCCGTTTTTGAGGACGAGCAGGCGGTCGGCGTCTCTGAGGGTGGACAGGCGATGGGCGATGGCGAGCGTCGTGCGGCCCTCCATGAGCCTTCCCAGGGCTTCCTGGATCTTCTTTTCCGTCTCCAGGTCGAGGGCCGAGGTGGGTTCGTCGAGAATCAGGATCCTCGGGTCGTGCAGGATGGCCCGGGCGATCGCGACCCGCTGGCGCTCCCCGCCGGAAAGCCGGCCGCCCCGTTCCCCGACGGGCGTGTCGTAGCCGTCGGGCAGCTTGACGATGAACTCGTGGGCGTTCGCGTTGATGGCGGCCTCGACGATCTCCTCCCGAGTCGCTTCCTGATTGCCGAAACGGATATTGTCGGCCACGGAACCGGAGAACAGGAAGGGATCCTGCTCTACGTAACCGATCTGACTGCGCAGTTGCGTCAGATCCATCCGGCGTACATCGGTTCCATCAATCAGAATCCGCCCGCCGTCGACGTCGTAGAAACGGCACATCAGCTTGATCAGGGTGGACTTCCCGGCGCCCGAGTGCCCCACGAGGCCGATCATCTCGCCCGGTTCGACGTGCAGGTTGATCCCCTTAAGCACCGGCTGGTGTGCCACGTATCCGAAATTGACGTCCTGCAGCTCCAGGCGTCCCTCGAAACGGGGTACGTCGACGATGCCGACTGGCGTGTATTCTTCGATGGGGCTGTCGATGACTTCGAAAGTCCGGGTGATGGCCGTCATCATCTCCGGGATCCAGTCGGCCATGCCGGTCAGTTGCTGCACGGGACTGTAGAACATGGCCAGGTAGAGGAGGAAGGCCACCAGCATGCCGATCGTCATAGCGTTCGACTGCACCAGGAGGCCGCCGTACCACAGAACGAGCAGTCCGCCCACGGACACGAGGAACGCGAGCAGCGGACGCACCGTGCGCGAACGGACATGGATGTTGCGTTCGGCCGTGAACACCTTCTCGTTCTCGAGCTGCATGTCCCGGCTTTGCCGTTTCTCCTGGGCGAAGATCTTCACGACCCGGATGCCGGCCAGCGCGTCGTTCACCCGCTCGAAGAAGGTCGCCCAGCTGTCCCACGACCTGCCGTAGAACCACATCAGGTACCGCTTGATATGGACAGAGGCGAAGATGATGGCGGGAATGGGGATCAGGACGAGGAGCGCCAGCTCCCAGTTGAGGTAGAACAGTACTGCGGTCATGCCGACCACGAGCAGCCCCTGCTGCACCACCTGTGGCGCGAAATCGATCCAGAAGTAGTGGATCGACTTGGCGTCCCGGGCGATGCGGGCCATGAGACCGCCCGTCTGCTGCATGTCATAGTACTTGAGGGGCAGGAGCTGCAGCACGTTCAGCAGTTCGGACCGCGCGTCGTAGGCCAGGCGGTCTCCCAGCACGGCCAGCATTCTCCCGCTGATGATAGTCACCCCGGTATGGACGATCCGGGAAACGGCCAGGAGCGCGACGATCACCGGAAGCCAGATGTACATGCTCTGGTCCACCAGGACCTGGTCGACGAGGATCATGGTCAGGTACGGGGGCAGCAGGTCGATGGCCGACGCGGCAACCGTGACCACCATGGCGACAACCAGCTTGCGCCAGTGGGGCAGGCAGAAAGTCCACAATCGCCCAAACGTGCGCAGGTGGGCCTCGCGGCTCGACCAGTCCGGGACCGGTTCCTCGGCAACGGGCTCCGTGTGATCCGTGCTGCCGTCGGGGCCGATCAGGTGCAACAGGGACTCGACGGCGTCGGTCATGTCCTGCGCCACGGCGTGGGTGTACCGGATCAGCCGGATGCTCTTCCCGTCCACCTCGGCCTCGAGCGCGCTCGCGCCGACCAAAGGCTCCACGGTCAGGCCGTCGATCTCCGCCAGGGAGAGGGTATGAGTCAGCGTCCAAGCTCCGTCGGACCGGGTTGCCGCCACCAGCTGCCGCCGGGTCACGACCAGCATCGATTCGTCAATGCGGCCGTCCGGCGCCAGGTCGGTCTTGCAGGCGAAAAGGAGATCGCCATGGTCCTCGCCTGCAGGCAGGCCGGACCGGATCAGACGGGTCAGTTCGGTGGGTATCCTGTTGATCAGCGGCATGGAAGTGGTGCGGTTGGGTTCAGTTTCGTTCCGGACATTCTGTCAGGGATCAGCCAGGGAAATCAGAATCGGTTCGGATGCAAGGCGGCCGCCAGGGTTTCGATCGCGTGAAAGAGCCTGGGTGCGGGACGAAGCAGCCAGTTCTCTGGGATCAGGACGATGCGTTCATTGCGCACGGCGTCAAGGCCCTGCCAGCCTTTCAACGACTTTGCCCGTTCCAGGTATCTCACCCGGACTTCCTCCGCGTCCTGTCCTTCACCCAGCGTGGAAAGGAGGACCTGCGGATCCTTGGACACGATGTTTTCCAGGTTGTACACCGCCCACGTACCCGGTGCCAGGTCGTCGGCCACGTTCCGCCCGCCGGCTCGTTGAATCACCGCCGAGGTAAATGTTTCAGGTCCGGGGGTCCAGTTCTCGTCCCGGAAGGGGCTGCCGACGAAAATCGCGGGACGCTCGCTTTCGGTCAGGCCGTCGATCCGCTCCGCCACCGCGGCCAGCCGCTGGCGGTACCCGTCGGTAAGCTCGCGGGCCACTTCCTCACGACCGACAAGCCTGCCCACTGTGCCGATCGCATCGAGCACGTCTTCGATCGACTGGGGGTCGAGGACGAACACCGGAATATCCAGTGCTTTCAGGCTGTATACCAGTTCTCTGGCGTTTCCCTTGGAGGCCAGTACGAGATCAGGATCTAGCGCCACGATTTTCTCGAGACTCATTGTCGTGACGTCGCCGACCTTTTCGATTTCCCTGGCTTCCGGCGGATAATCGCAGTAGTTCGTGACCCCCACGACCGAACTACCCGCACCCACGGCGAAAAGCAGTTCCGTGTTGCTCGGTATGAGCGAAATGATTCGCTCCGGAGTACCCTGAAGGGTCACGGCGGAACCGATGACATCCGTTTCGGTCACCTGACCGGCTGCCACCCTGGAAATCAGCAGGAAACTAAGGAGAAGAACAAACATCGGGAAGCGCGAAACGTACCTCACATTCGTTCCGGATGTCACTGGAGAAGGATACAATTTACAGCGGTATACAATATAGACGAAGACGGTTAAAACGGTACTTTTTTTTGTGATACGCACTAAATTGATTCGAAGCCTGAACTACGTAACCGGACATAGTAACTGGACATAGCTGTCGCACCGTCCGTACCCGACCCGAAACGGTTGAGGCGGCGGTCGCTCGAAATGAAGCATATCTAGAAGGGACGCATACGATGGGACGCTTTCACTACTGCCTCAATACGAGTACGATCCGATCGCCCGGCGTTTCCGTGCTGGAATACGTGGATATCGCGGCCGACGCCGGATATGACGGGATCGAACCCTGGGTAGAGGAAATCGATACCTGGGTCGAAGAGGGTGGTTCGCTGCCGAAACTGCGGGACCACGCTGCCGGCCGTGGCATACGGATCGTGAACCTGATCGCCTTCTTCGAGTGGGCCGTACCCGAAGAAGACCGGCATGCCCGGGGATTGGAAGAGGCGAGACGGTGCTTCGAAATGGCGCAGGTCCTTGAATGCCCTTTCGTTGCCACTGCCCCCAAGGGGATCCACGACCGGGAAGTAGACCTTTTTACCGTCGCCCGGAGATTCGCCCAACTGACGGAGGCAGTATCGGATTACTCACCAAAACCTCTGCTGGAGTTCTGGGGGGTGTCCCGGACGCTGGGAACGGTCGGAGAAGCCCTGCTCGTGGCCGCCGAAAGCGGGGTGCGAGACGCCAGCCTGCTGTCCGACGTCTTTCACATGTACAAGGGAAGCGGGCACCAGCGGGGGATGGACTACCTCGATCCCGGCCGGCTGGGCCTGGTCCACGTGAACGACTATCCCGCCGACCCGCCCCGCACGGACATCGAAGACGAGCACCGGGTCTATCCCGGAGACGGCGAAGCGCCCTGGGACGAGATCGTCGCAAGCCTGGTACGGCAGGAATACCGGGGCATGCTGTCGCTCGAGCTGTTCAATCCCGCCTACTGGGCCGAAGGGCCGGTGGCCACGGCACAAAAAGGACTGGCAAAGCTCCGGGCGTGCGTGGAAAGCGCGTGAATGCGCAGTAAACGCGTAAATGCACAGTAAACGCATGAATGCGCAGTAAACGCATGATTCGGAACGGACCAGAAAACCGGGCGACTTGCACCAGCGTCCACTCCGCACAACCCCTTGCCACCATGTCCACAGCCACATTGCCACATTCCGACCGGGAAATGTCTCCGGCGCCTCCCGCTGTACGGCCCGTTTCCGCCGGCCTCACCCTCCGGGCCGTGGTGATCGGATGCGTCTTCACCATCCTGTTGACCATCTGGTCGCTCGCCTCCGAATTCGTAACGCGCGGCTCATTCATTACGGTCACCCACCTGCCGGTGGCGGCGCTGCTGCCCTTCATCCTGATGGTCCTCGTGGTGAATCCCTGTCTGAAAATCACCGGCGTCAGCCGTCCATTCAACAGCCAGGAACTCGTCGTGATCTTCTTCCTGGTCTTCACGGCTTCCGTCATACCGGGCTGGGCCTTCAGTAATTACGCGATTTCGATCATCAGCGGACCGTTCTATCACGCCACGCCCGAGAACCGGTGGGCGGAACTGTTCCTCGACTATCTTCCGTCCTGGCTGGTGGTCCCGAACCACCTGGGTGGGTTGAACCAGTTCTACGAAGGCGTGTATTCCACGAGGAACATACGCTGGCAGATCTGGTTCGCACCCATGTTCTGGTGGGTGACGTTCTACATCGCCCTGTTCATGGTCGGCGCCTCGATCATGGTCATGCTCAGGAAGCAGTGGGTTGAACACGAACGGCTGACCTTTCCGTTGGCCCAGGTGCCTCTGGCGCTGATTGACGGCGCCGAGGATCGGGCCCTCCTGCCCAGGATTGCCCGTGTCCCCATGTTCTGGTGGGGGTTCGGAACCACACTGGTCATCATGATCTGGAACATGTTCAGCTTCTTCGACCTCATGCCCGCAATCCCCCTCGGCGCGGGACACGCCTTTCCCCTGACCCTGTACGAGGCCTTCCATCCAATCCAGGTGCGCGTCAACTTCCTGCTGATCGGGGTGGCCTACTTCACGCGGGTGGAAGTTTTGCTCAGCGTCTGGCTGTTCTACCTCATCCGCATTGTGCAGCAGGGCGTGATGACCCGCGTCGGCGTGCCGGGTCCGCAGGAAATGATGCACTTCCAACACTTGTCCGGCTTTCTGGTCTTCGTGCTGTTCGGGCTGTGGATGGCGCGAAGGCATATCCGCGACGTGATCCGGAAAGCCCTGGGAAGGGCGCCTGAAATCGATGATTCACGGGAGTTCTTTTCGTACCGTACGGCCGTGCTATCTTTTTCCGGCGGTTCGATTTACATGGTTTTCCTCCTGTGGAGCGCGGGCATGACGCTCTGGGTCGTAGCGCTCATGATGTTCGTCCTGCTGGTCCTGTATATCGGCGTAACCCGCGTAGTGGCCGAGACCGGCCTGGCATCCCTGGACCTGCCCTACAACAGCGCCAACGAAATCACGCTCAGGTTCGTCGGGTCGGAGCACATCAACGCCCGGACCATCGCGGGGATGTGGCTGTGCCAGACCTTCACCCGAAACTGGAGGACACTCGGCATGTGTTCCATGGCGCACGCCGCCAAGGTGGGCGACGTAATCGGTGGCGTGGGCAAGGGGGTGTTCGGCGCCATCGCGCTTTCGCTGGCCATTGGATTCATGACAGCCCTGTTGTACACGCTCTACCTGGGGTATGACATGGGCGCGTCCCAGCTCAAGGCAGGCGGTTTCGAGTCCGGGGCGAAGGGTTACTGGACGCAACTGGAGACTTTTCTTACGAATCCGCAGGCCATGACGCAATCCCAGTTGACCATGGTAATGAGCGGCATCCTGATCTCGGCGTTTCTGATCTGGGCTCATCACCGGCTTCACTTCTGGCCCCTTCATCCCGTGGGGTTCGGGATCGTCACCACCTACGCGGCGGATATGGCTTTCCTTTCCATCCTGATCGTCTGGATCATCAAATCCGCTGTCCTCCGGCTCGGCGGCGTATCACTCTATCGCAAGGGCCAGCCCCTGTTTATCGGCATTATCGCCGGATACGCCCTGGGGGTTTTTCTGACCTTCCTGGTGGACGCGGCATGGTTCCCGGGCGCGGGACACGTCGTGGACGGATGGTAGCGGAGCGCCCCGGTGCGTTGCAGTTCGGTGTGTGGCTACCCGTAGCGGTGTGGTATCGACTTTGTTTCTCTTAGCAAGGAGCGGTTTAATCAATATGAATCTGTCTATTCTCGACCAATCTCCCATACGTGATGGGGTAACAGCCGTGCAGGCCTTCCAGGAAACCCTGACCATGGCCAGGGAGGCCGAACGGCTGGGTTATCGGCGTTTCTGGGTGTCCGAGCACCACAACGCCCACTGCCTGGCAGGCAGTTCGCCAGAAGTACTGCTCGCCGCCATCGGGGCGGCCACGGAGGACATGCGGATCGGTTCCGGTGGCGTCATGCTGCCCTACTACAGCCCCTTCAAAGTAGCCGAGAGTTTTGCCGTGCTCACGAACCTCTACCCGGACCGGGTGGACCTGGGCGTAGGACGGGCGCCCGGAGGAGACATGAAGACGGCCCGAATGCTGGCGCCCGGCGCAGGGCCGCGGTTCGAGCAGTTCCCCGAACTTGTCGCCCAGCTGGTGGAGATCCTTCAGGACCGGGATTTCGAGCCGCGGGTCACGCCGCCCATCCAGTCTCCGCCCCCCGTCTGGATGCTCGGGTCCAGCCCGGAAAGCGCGATGCTCGCCGCCCGGCTGGGCCTGCCCTACAATTTCGCCCTCTTCATCAACAGCAACATCGACCCGCGCATCCTCGAATTCTACCGTCACTATTTCGAGCCCTCCGCCCAGACGCCGCGGCCCGAGGCCTGCATCGCGATTAACGTCATCTGCGCCGACACCGAGGCGGAGGCCAAACGCCTCGCCCTCAGCCGCGACCTCCTCTTCGCCCGCTTCGCTTCGGGCAAGCCCAGCAACGTCGTACCTACGGTGGAGGAGGCCGAAAAACACCGGTTCAGTGAAGCCGAAAAAGCCTTTCTGGAGGACAAGTTCCGCCTTGCGGCCGTGGGTAGTCCGGACCAGGTCCGGGACACCATCGACCGGCTTGCGGGCCGGTTCGGAGCCGAAGAGGTCATGGCCGTCACAATCACCCATGATTTCGAAGCCCGGCTGCGGTCCAACGAACTCCTGGCCGAAGTGTACAGGTAGATCGCTTCGATTCAGGACGATCGCTTCAATTAGGATTGCCTGCTGAAATCAAAACGACTACATTGAGATGGCCTCAACCTCCCGTACGCGACCACCGAACAAGGAGCATCCGACATGACCATGGTCATGGAACATACCGTGCTGAGCGACGAGCAGATCGCGTTCTACCAGGAAAACGGGTTTCTCCACATCCCGGAGGTATTTACGCCGGAAGAGACGGCCGAATTGTCGGATCAAATGGACCGGCTCGTCGAGGACTGGGCGTTCACGAGCCCGGGATGGAACGGTCCATGGCGCCTGGCCTACATGGATCCGGAGACGGAGGCCAAATCCAAACTGACGGCCATGCACGATCTCCATTTCTATTCCCAGGCCTGGTCGCGCGCCGTCGCCAACCCACGGCTGGTGGAGGCCCTGTCGCAGCTGCTGGGGCCGAACGTGGAGCTGCACCACACCACGCTGCACATCAAGCCGCCCCAGACCGGGCATCCCTTTCCCCTGCACCAGGACAACCCCTTCTACGGCCATCACGACGGCCGGTACATCGACGTACTCGTCCACCTGGACGACACCCGTCACGAAAACGGCGAAATCCGCTTCCTGGCGGGGTCCCACAAGTCCGGTCATCTGCAGCATATCACGGAATCGGAAGAAGGTCCCTGCGCGCCCCATCTGCCGACCGACGAGTACAGGCTGGAAGACACTGTGGCCGTACCGGCCCGGGCCGGCGACGTGGTCATCTTCTGCATCGACACGGTGCACGGTTCCTACATCAACCAGACGAAAAAGCCCCGCAGGCTCGTGCGCATGGGTTACCGGAATCCGGACAACCGGCAGGAGTACGGTCAGAGTTTCGGACGGCCGGGCCTCATGGTCTGCGGGTACCGCGAACGGCGAGAAGGCGACGAACTGCTCCCGGGTACCTGATGGCCGACCTTCCCCTGCTGGGTTATACCGACCGGTTGTCCGGCCGGGCCGGCGACGAGATCGCCTTCAAGGTCAGCAGCGCGGCCGCGAGACCCTACCGGGCCAGTCTCGTTCGCGTGATATGCGCCGATCCCAATCCCGCCGGTCCCGGGTTACAACTGGAGGAAGCCGACCTGCCCTTCGGGGGAGAATTCCCCTCCAGGTCCCAGCCCTTCCACCCGGGCTCTCACGCCGTCATTCCTCTTGACGGCCGCTTCCACCCGGCCAGCGGCCTTACCCTTACCGCCACGATATGGCCCACGTCCCCGGACAAGGCGGACCAGGGCATCGTCAGTTGCGGCACCAGAGGACGGAAGCCGGCGCTCAGTCTCTGCCTGGACCGGGGCGCCTTGACCGCCTTCGTCCGTTCATCGACGAACCAGGTGACCCGTGTTACCTGTCGAAGCGAGCCGATCAAGACCCGGCAATGGTACCGGGTGTGGGCGAGCTACGATGCCGGAAGCGGGACGGTGAGTGTGGGTTTCCGGGCAGTCCACGCACCTCCCGGACCGTCCAATATCACGGTTGAGGCCGTCGGCCCCGTTCCCCTGGGCGACCTGGACCGGATCATCATCGGTGGACAGGACGGCGATCCCGTTCACGGCCACTTCAATGGAAAGATCGAAGCGCCTTCCCTCGTCGACATCCCGGTGGAAGAAACCGACCACCACGAATACGACGTCAGAAACCATCCAGGCGCATGGGCCCTGTGGGACTTCGCCCGTGACACGAGTTCGACACGAATCGTGGATGTTGGACCGCATGGAATGCACGGCCGCCTGGTCAACATGCCAGCCCGTGCCATGACCGGTTCCCGATGGACCGGCGAGGAAATGTCCTGGAAGCACGCACCGGAACAGTACGGCGCCATCCACTTCCACGATGACGACATATACGACTTTGGCTGGGCGACCGATTTCACCTTCACGATCCCGGACGGCATGCGATCGGGACTCTACGCGGCCCGCATCCGGTGCGGCGAACACGAGGACATGGTTCCGTTCTACGTCTGCGCGCCACGGAGCAGGCCCACGGCAGATCTCTGCGTCCTTGCGTCCACCTTCACCTATACCGTCTACGGCAATCACGCCCGTCCTAATTTCCATCCTTCCTGGCTTGAGCGGATCAGCGAATGGAACGCCTATCCCTGGAATCCCGCCGTTCACCCGGAATACGGGCTCTCCACCTACAACTTTCACGGAGACGGCAGCGGCATCTGCCACGCCAACCACAGGCGCCCCCTGTTCTCGCTCCGCCCGGGCTACATCACCTTCGGCGCCACGGAAGGCGACTGCTCGGGGCTGAGGCATCTGCAGGCAGACACCCACCTGTACGCGTGGCTTGAGAAAAAGGGCATCCCCTTCGACATCATCACCGACCAGGAACTGCACGATGACGGTATCGAGGCCATCAAAGGCTACCGCGCCGTAACCACGGGTTCCCATCCGGAATACCATACGCCGCGCACGCTCGACGCCCTGCGGCAGTTCCGGGAACAGGGCGGCCACTTCATGTACCTGGGCGGAAACGGGTTCTACTGGCGCATCGCCGTTCATCCCGAAGGCAACGGGACCCTGGAAATCCGCCGGAACGAAGGCGGCATACGGGCCTGGGCGGCCGAACCGGGCGAGTACTTCCAGGCCTTTGACGGTGGATACGGCGGCCTCTGGCGCAGGAACAACCATCCCCCTCAACAGCTCGCCGGAGTGGGGTTTTCGGCCCAGGGTAATTTCCATGGATCGTACTATCGCATCGCCCCGGACGCCCGTGCCAACCCGGAGACCACGTGGATCTTCGAGGGTGTGGAGGGCGAGACCGTGGGCGATTACGGGTTCAGCGGAAACGGTGCTGCCGGGTTCGAACTCGACCGGGCCGACTACCGGCTGGGCACACCCGAAAACACCCGCGTCATCGCAAGTTCCGAAGACCACCACGAATCCTTCATACCCGTACCCGAAGAGCTGCTCACCCATATCACGACCTGGTCCGGAGAGCCACCGGAGAAACTGGTCCGGGCGGACATGGTGTATCAGCAGTCGGACTCCGGCAGCCAGCTTTTTTCTACCGGATCCATCACCTTCTGCGGCAGCCTGCTGCACAACGATGCCGACAACGACATTTCCAGGATCGTGTCCAACGTGCTGCGCCGGTTTCTGGCCGCCGAACCCTCAGGTCGGCCTGGGCCTGGGCCTGGGCCTGGTCGGTCCAGTCGGCCCGGTCGGCCCGGACAGCCCTGACTACCATGAAGATCGCCGTTTTCGCCGACGTGCACAGCAACCTGGACGCGCTGGAAACCGTCCTGGACCATATCGACCGCTGGCGTCCCGACAGGATCCTCTGCGCGGGCGACATCATCAACCGGGGACCCAAACCCCGTGAGTGCACCGAACGCGTCGTGACTCGCGCCATGGCGGAAAACTGGGGCATGATTTACGGGAACCACGAGCGGTACGTGCTGAAGTACGGAAGCGGAAACCTGCCCGACCGCGGTCCCGAATTCGAGATCATCAGGCATGCGAAGTGGACGTACGATCAACTGGTCGGACAGACTGATCAGGCCGGGTCGGATGGTCAGGCCGGGCAGACTGGACAGGCCGGGCAGGATGGACTGACCGGGACGGACCGCCCGGACCGCTTGAACCGACCGGACAGCCTGGTCGAACGTCTCGAAGCGCTGCCCTTTCAGTGGTCCATGACCGATGAGGCGGGGAACGAATTCCGCATGGTGCACGCATCCATGCTGGGGGACCGCAAAGGGATCTTTCCCGATGATACCGAAGCATCGTTGCGCGAGAAAATCGCTCCGGCGCCGAAGGTGCTGGTGGTGGGTCACACGCACCGGCCCCTGATCCGGACCGTGGATGATGCCCTGGTCGTCAACGTGGGCGCGGTGGGCGCGCCTTTCGACCGGGACCCCCGCGCGGCCTACGCACAGATGACGTTCGAGGCCGGTGCGTGGAAGGCGGAGATCATCCGGCTCGACTACGACCGCGAACGGGCGATCGCGCGCTTCCACGAATCCGGCTACCTGGAGGACAGCGGAGATTTCGCAAGGCTCATCCTCGCCGAGTTCCGCGAGGCCCGTTCCCTGATTCCGGGTTGGTACCGCGCCTACGAAGACCGGGTGATGTGCGGTGAGACATCGCTGAAGGCGTCGGTGGACCGTTACCTGGAGGACTGCGAGATCGATGGCTGAACGCGTAGATCGCCATCTCCATTCATGAAAGGATCATGATGCCGAAGAACATCGTCGTACTCATCACGGATACCTTCCGCCACGACAACCTGGGAAACCGCGCGGAACGGCCCGTGCGAACGCCCGAACTGGACCGTTTCGCCGCGGAAAGGGCGACGGAGATCACAAAGGCCCACATGGGCAGTTTCCCCACAATCCCCCATCGCACCGATTTCGCGACGGGGGTCACCGGTTGGCCCCATTACGGCTGGCAGCCTATCGACCTGAGCGGGCCCAACCATGCGGGCAGGATGCTCGGCGAACTGGGTTACGCCACGCAACTGATCTGCGACTGTCCCCACCTGTTCAAGGCCCGTTTCACCGATGGCTTCGACGCGGCGTACCAGAACCGGGGCCAGGAGGGCGACCGGCCGCTGCTCCACCTCAACGACCCCGTAGAACGCGTCGTCCAGGACGACAAGACCCGCGTACATCCGCGCTATCGGGGCTATACGCTCGTAAACCAGCACCGCTGGATCAACCACTACTACCGGTATGAATCCGACGTCTTCTCCGCGCAGACCGCGCAGACCACCGTTCGCTGGCTCGAGGAAAACGCCGAGTCCGCCCCGTTCTTCCTGTGGGTGGACTTCTTCGATCCCCACGAACCCTGGGATCCGCCGGAATATATGGTGCGGCGCTACGACCCCGACTACACGGGACCGCCCATGCTGCATCCGAACTACGGACCTTCGTCGGCCTACACGCCGGAGGAACTGCACAACCTGTGGGCCCACTACGCCGCGGAGACGGAACTCGTGGACCGCCACATCGGGCAGGTGCTTCAGAAGATCGACGACCTGGGCCTCTGGGACGATACCATCGTGACCGTCATGTCGGATCACGGCATGTCCATCGGAGAGCACGACCGGACCGGCAAGTCCAATATCATGGAAACCGACGGGAGGTTCTGGCCCATCTACCCGGAGATCGGCCACGTCATGCTGATGCTGGCCGGCGGCGGCGTGCCCCGAGGGGTGCAACTCCCCTTGATAACGCAGACGATCGACCTGTTTCCGAGTCTCTGCGACCTGGCAGGCGTCTCGGTGGACCCGCCGAAATCCTTCGACGGTGTATCCTTTGCCGACGCCGTGCTGGAAGGCCGGACCAGCCACCGCGAGTATGCGGTAAGCGGCTGTCACCTGGCGGACCCGTCAGGAGGCCTGGCGAGGCGCGCCACGACGCCCTTCCTCGTTACGGACCGTTGGGGCTACGCACCCGTCGGAACAGACGGACGGCCCGAGCTCTACGACCTGCAGAAGGACCGTCTGGCCAAGCAGAACATCGCCGACGGCAACGAAGCCACCCTGGATGACCTGCATGCCCTGTTCCTGGCCCACCTGGCGGAAAACCACGCTCCGGAAAACGTGACCGCCGTCTGGAGCCAGTCGGGCGGCAGCGGGAACCTCGAGGGTAAGTGGGCCATAGACTACCCCGGGGAATAAGCACTTCATGGATTCGGTCGACGTTCACACCCGGTTTGAGAAACTCGTCCATCGATTCGATCCGCACGCCAGGCTGAAAGACCATCGCAGCCTGCCCGGCGGCTATTCGGCCGATGTGACCGTCCTGGAACTCGTAGCCGGAGACGGTACGGCGAGAAAGCTGATTCACCGGCTGCACGGCGAGGTGGACCTCCAGCAGAACCCGAACGTGGCCGCGGACGAGTTCCGCGTGCTGCAACTGACCCACGCCGCGGGGCTGGCCACGCCCGCGCCGGTCTACCTGGACGCGACGGATCCACTTTTTCCCACGCCTTCCCTGGTGCTGGAATTTGCCGAGGGTATTACCGATCTGAAGCCCGGCGATCCGGCGGAATACGTGATGCAAATGGCCCGGGAACTGGCCAGGATACACCGGATGGATACGGCAGGCCGGGATCTTTCCTTTCTTCTGCGGTTGGAGGATGACTGCGCTTCGGCGATCGGGAGGCCGCCGGAAACGCCCGGCATTACCGCGGGCGAACGCGAACTCCTCGCCCTGCTCGCAACGGGTTGGCCACTCCCCCGCAAGAATGCACCGGTCGTCCTGCACGGCGACTATTGGCCGGGGAATACCCTCTGGCAGGATGGAAAACTCACAGCGGTCATCGACTGGGAGGACACCCGTCGGGGTGACCCGCTCTTCGACGTATCGAATGCCCGGTTCGAGATCCTTATGCTCTTCGGCGCCGTGAACATGGATCTGTTCACGCGCCACTACGAATCCCTGAATCCCGTGGACTCCGGTTGCCTTCCATGGTGGGATGTCTACACAGCGTTACGCGTAGTGAACAAACTCGACTTTCTCGCCACGGAAGCACGGGACGAATCCCTGATTCGCGCTGATCATCACGGGTTCGTGGAGCAGGCCCGCGACCGCATGGGATCGTGCAGGGGCAGGCATCAACCTTCAAAATAACCCTTGCCCGAAGCCCCTCCCCGGCATACATTATACGCCGAAGTTTTCGGGGCGTAGCGCAGTCAGGTAGCGCACCAGCATGGGGGGCTGGTGGTCGCTGGTTCAAATCCAGTCGCCCCGATTCCGGCAAGGCAGCCCACCGGGCCCTTGTCCCTTGATCGGTCATACATCGGGGCGTAGCGCAGCCCGGTCAGCGCGCCTGCTTCGGGAGCAGGAGGTCGGGAGTTCAAATCTCCCCGCCCCGATCCGATTTCTCAAACATCAGAAAACCAGTATATCCATCCTGCCTGTTTGCTTCCGTACCCTGTTACCCCGCGACTTCCCCGCCGGATTTCCTGGCAGGTCGCCGAAACCGTAATACCGCGGTCTGGTGCGCAGTCTCGTCCCGGAGATACGATCGCGCCCTGATCGACCGGTCATCGAGGAGGATGCTGCCATGTCGTACCGAATACGATTTCTGCCGGCCGCCGTCCTGTTAATGAGCGCCGCGTTATGGCTGACTACACCGGGCTCGGCCCGGTCCCAGGTCTCGGACCAGCCAAACACGCCCTTCAAACTCGCCACTTTCGAGGCCACAGGAACGATCCGCATCGGCATGGCGGTCCGTGCAGACCAGTCGGACCAGTCGGACCAGGAGGTCCAAGCGGTCCAGGCAGACCAGACGACCCATGCGGGCCAGGAAAGGCTGATGGACCTGCACGAGGCGAACGCCTATGTCACCCGGCAGCTCGGATTGCCCGTGGTATCCATTCCGAAGGAAATGCGGGCGCTGATCGAGCAGTACGACGCCGTTTCCAACCGCATGTACACGATAGCGAATTACATGGGCGCTGAAAACCGCCTGTCAGACCCGGACCTTGCTTTCGTATTCGATCCGAAGGACGTTTCCTTCAAGGCGCCGATCAAGTATCCCTACAACCTGCTGGCGGCCGCGGCGAACTACCGGGCCCACGCGGACGAGATGGAAGAATCGGCCATCGGTGGCGCGGGTTTCACCGCCGTTGAAGTGGATGTGGACGCCGAGGAGCCCTATTTCTTCGCCAAGTCGCCGAGATCCACCATCATCGATCCGGGCGAACCCTACTACGTGCCGAAGGACGTGAATATCGACTGGGAAGCCGAACTGGCCATCATCATGGGCCGGCCGGCCCTGGACCTGACCCTGGAGAACGCCCACGACTATGTCTTCGGTTACAGCATCGTGTTCGATGTCAGCCGCCGGGGCGGCTCCGGACTGAAGCCGATCAACCGCATGTTCCCCGGTCCGAACTGGTTCAACGGCAAGAGCAGCGACCGCGCTGCCCCCTTCGGGCCCTACATCGTTCCCAAGGAGTTCATCCAGCATGACGACCTCGACATAAAGACCTGGGTCAACGGCGTGATCAAGCAGGACAGCAACACCAGCTACATGATCTACGATGAAGCGCACATGATCCGGTATCTGACCTCCGTCCAGACCCTCTATCCGGGCGACGTGATCGCCACGGGCACGCCGGACGGCGTGGGCCGCGCCCGGAATCCGCCCGAGTACCTCATGCCGGGCGACGTGGTAGAAATGGAGATCGAGGGCATCGGCAGGCTTGTCACGCCCATGGAAGCCAAGCCATGAAGACACGCGTGACGACTTTCATGAAGACCCTGGTTGCCGCGCTCCTGAGTGGAGCGATCGCCTTCAGCTGCAGATCTTCAACGGAGGTCGAATCCCCGGCCCCGGAGGTCGAATCCCCGGCCCCGGCAGGCGAATCCCCTGACGACGTATCCCCGCCCCAATCCTCCATAACGGACGAATACGTCCTTCGCGCCGACGCGCTCACGGAGGATCGAACGCCCCCCGAACCCGATCCCGCGAGCTACGGGATGGACCCGGTGACCGGCCGGTTCGTCTACCCAGCGGCCACGCCCCATCAGCATGAGTCCAAACCCTTCGAAGGCCAGTTGGATTACTGGGATACGGGCGAGTATGCAAAGGCGATGACCGTCGAAGCCTATTACCCGATTACCGTCGAACCCTTTCACACCTGGCAGAACATCGTCGATTTCGACGGTCGCCGGTACATGTACCAGTACGTGCGGCGCGCCTTGAAAATCTATGACATCACCGATCCGAAGGACCTGGAGGTCGTCTACGAGAAGGGCAGCACGTGGACCGGAGACGGTCCAGGCGAGGAAGTCAATCCCTATGACGAAGGCGACATGTTCGGCGCCGCGTCCATCCAGTGGAACGAAGATCTGGACAAGTACGTCATGGTGCAGGCCTTCGAGATCCGGCGCTTCGGCGTGCTGAGCGACAAGCGAACGGAACCGGACAAGGTGATGGCCATTCGAAGTGCCAACCATCTCAAGGGGTTCAAGGTCTACGAGATGAACGGGCCCCTGCCGGATGACTGGATCCTGCTCGCCGAACGAACCACCGACTACGAACACCCCGATGCACCGATCGGCGAGCAACAGGGCTCTGGCGTGCGGGACATTCCGGCCTGGCACGGCGGCCGGTACATGTTCGTCGCCGCAGCGCCCAGTGCGGAATACGCGCTTACCGAATACCCGAGCGACCTGTATTCGGCCGGTTACCAGGCCTGGGACATGACCGACCCGGCCGAGCCGGTGTTTCTCAGCCACTTCAACGTGCCGGGCCAGAAGCTGGGCGATTCCGGCGACGAGGCCGTCTACCGGGCCAATCCCCGCGCGGGGAACCGGACCTCCTGGTTCGGCGCGCGCATGTCGATTTTCATGGCCACGCCCGTGGAGGAAGGCGGGAGGTACGGTTATGCCGCCATGGGCGGCCTGGGGTTCTACGTGCTGGACATCTCGGACCCGGCCGGTATCAAAGCGCTGGGTCACCTCAACTTCCCGCCCAGCGTCGCGGGCACGGAAGGGGATTACATCAACGTGACGCAGGTGGAAAAGACCGGCGTGGTGTACTTCTCCGGTTATCCACTGAACGAAGACGGCTGGGAGCCCTACAAAGACATCTACATGATCGACGTGAATGATCCCGTCAACCCCAGGCTGCTCGGCACACTGCCCAGGCCGGTACCGCCCGCGGATGCGCCGTTCACGGATTTCGTCCAGCGGCGTGGGAGCTTCGGGCCGAAAAGAAGCGGCTATTACACCCAGCCCGGGACGCCCAAAGAGGATATCCTCCTCTATGCCTTCTACAACGCCGGCGTGCAGGTATTCGATGTCTCCGATCTTTCCGATCCGAAGATAATCGCCTACTTTGTACCGAAATTCGATCCATCCCGCACCCCGGGATATGCATTGGGTAACCTGACCCACGGCATTTACGTCGAATACGACCGCAACCTGGTCTGGCTGTTCACCAATCACGGTTTCTACTGCCTGTCGTCCCCCGTGCTTGGCGCACCGCATTCTGGTCCGCCCGAGACGCCCTGGCCGAAACGATAGCAAGAGATTCAAGCGCGTGTTGAAATCATGATCAAGGCTGTGCTGACCGATCTCGACGGTGTCGTACGCAGGTGGGATCCAGGCGTTATTGCACGGGCGGAAATCGCAACGGGGCTTACACGTGATGCCCTGCTGAATACGGCATTCGAGCCAGATCTGCTGCTCCGTGCTACAACGGGGCAGATTGACGATGAAAACTGGCGGTCGGTGGTGGCTGAACGGCTGCGGCTTCGACATCCGGCTGCCGACGCGGGGGAAGCGGTTCGGTTGTGGTCCCTTTCGCCGGGAGAGATCGACACCGATGTGTTGGATCTTCTGCTGCGATGTCGCGAAAACACAAGCCTTGCGCTCATCACGAATGCCACCACCCGGCTTGACGCCGATCTTAAGCGGCTGGGCATCGACCAGGCATTCGATCACGTCGTGAATTCGTCATCGATCGGACAGGTCAAACCGCATCCCGGCATCTTCATCGCGGCCCTCGAGCTGCTCGCTATCGGAGCGGACGAGGCGTTCTTTATCGACGACAGGTCCAAAAACGTCAATGCCGCGATCGAATTGGGCATGGATGGTCATCATTACACGACAATTGAGCGACTGAAACGCGCCCTGGAGCACCATGGTCTGCAGGTTTGAATGTCCATCTCGTACCTTCGACCGTCGGGCACGCCGCCCATGAAGTTGCGTCCATACGGCTTCTGCCATAAAGGGCTTTACATCAACTGAGCGCGACACTAAATTGGCTTGATATTTGCAAAACTTTTCAATACCAGATCGCCTGTTTTGTATACAGGGAATACGGGCTTGAAACCCAATCCCGGTCCGTGACACTTCTGTATCCAAACGATTCTGCACATGCGATTCGCAGCACCAATCAACCTGCATCATGGGAGGCAGCGTGTGATGAGTAGATTTTCCCCCTTGTTTCGTTGGATGCCGCCGGTGATCGCGCTGGCCATGGCGATCACGGTTTTAGCATCCTGCGAACCCGCGGCACAAAGGGCGCCGGGCAAGATTATCCCCGTGGAACAGCCTGACAGCGAATGGCGCATGCTGGGCCGAGACCTGGCCTATACGCGATATTCCCCGCTGGAACAGATCAACGCGGATAACGTGGGTCGCCTGGAAGTTGCCTGGCGATGGAAGCAGGACAATTACGGCCCCCGACCAGAGTATTATGCCCAGCCTGTGCCTATCTATGTGGGCGGCATGCTGTATTCGACGGCGGGTACGCGACGCAGCGCCATGGCCATCGAGCCGGAAACCGGCGAGACGATGTGGACCTACCGCCCGGTGGAGGACGAAGAACGCTGGGCAACGGCTCCGCGACGGAATTCCGGGCGAGGCGTATCTTTCTGGACTGACGGGCAGGGAGACAACCGGGTCATCCTGATCACCCGGGGTTTCTACCTGGTGGCCCTCGACGCCCAGACGGGCATCCCGGTGGCCGAATTCGGCGATAACGGTGTGGTCGACATGATGGACGGCTGGCGCAATTCAGAGAACGTCACGCCCGTAGGCAACCTGGCCAACACGTCTCCCGCGACGGTCGTGGGGGACATCATACTTGTTCCGCCGGCCCTCGCCGCGGGATTCCGGCCAAGGTCGATGACAAACTCGCCGGGAGACGTCGTGGCCTACGACGCCCGCACCGGCGCGGTCCTCTGGAAGTTCAAGGTCATTCCGGACGACGGCGAGGAAGGCTCCGAGACCTGGGAGCAGAATTCCAGGTCCTATACCGGGAACGCCGGCGTATGGACCTCCATTTCCGCCGACGAGGATCTGGGCTATGCCTATCTGCCCATCGAAGCGCCGACGAACGATTACTACGGCGGGCATCGCCTGGGCGACAACCTGTACGCAAACAGCCTGGTGGCCGTCGACTACACGACGGGCGAGAAGATCTGGCACTTCCAGATCGTCCATCACGATATCTGGGACTATGACAATCCCGCCGCGCCGATCCTGGCCGACGTAACGATCGACGGCGAGCCGCGCAAGATCGTGATCCAGAACACCAAGCAGGGCTATTCCTACGTCTTCGACCGAGTGACCGGCGAACCCATCTGGGACATGCCCGAGACCGACGTCCCCGCGACGGACGTACCGGGCGACCGGGCTTCGCCTACGCAGCCGATTCCCGTGAAGCCCGCCCCCTGGGAACACCAGGGTATCAGCCAGGACGACCTGGTGGACTTCACCCCGGAAGTGCGCCAAGAGGCGATCAACCTGATGGCCAACCACCGGTACGGACCGCTTTATCAGCCACCTTCGCTAGCGGAAGCGCCGGACGGTACCATCGGCACGATCCAGATCCCGGGCGCTAACGGCGGGGTCAACTGGAACATGACCTGCCTCGATCCGGTTTCCGGCGTGAATTTCATCCCCTCCAACACCAGCATTTCGAAGCTGGCGCTGCGAGCGCCGGATCCCGAGGAGTCGGACATGGACTACTTCTCGGCCGGCCTGAGAGCGCCGCGGGTCTTCGGCGAAATCCCGCTGGTCAGGCCGCCCTGGGGACGGATCACGGCGGTGGACATGAACACGGGCGATCACGTGTGGATGGCGCCTAACGGCGATACGCCTCAGGCCATCAAAGACCTGCCGCAACTCGCGGGCGTCGATCTGCCCCGGACCGGCAAGGCCACCCGGATCGGTTCCCTGGTGACGAGCACGCTGCTCTTCGCCGGCGAGGGCTTCGGAGGAGATCCCTATCTGCACGCCTACGACAAGGCGACGGGCGAAGTCGTCGCGTCGATCGAACTGCCGGCAGCCCAGAGCGGCATGCCCATGACCTACATGCACAATGACGTGCAATACCTGATCATGACCGTCGGCGCCAGTGGGCATGCCGCCGAATTGGTGGCATTGAAACTGGGCGAGGAACCCGCAGCCGACGAAGGCGAGTAGCCTGCGTTACCAGGAGAACGGGATCGAGAATCCCGCAGTTGGCGACTAAAACAGGAGAATCGTAATGAAACGCTACATCTGGAGCGTGGCCGCCGCAGTCCTGATCGCGGCCTGTATGCAGGGCACGGCCGCCGCACAGGACAATATGTTGACAGAAGCGGAGCAGGAGGCGGGCTGGACGCTGCTGTTCGACGGCCAGACCCTCCTGGGCTGGACCCACCGCGGCGGTACCGCCATCTGGGCGGTGGAAGATGGCATGCTCACCGGGGAATCGACGGGTGGCCCCGGGTACATCGGGTCCTACGACGAGTTCACCAATTTCGAACTGAGCGTGCAGTTCAACCAGGACGCTGGACATAACAGCGGCGTCTTCGTCCGCGGACCGCGCGATACCGGGGCGAGGGTGAACCAGTATTCATTCTATGAGATCAATATCGCGGATAC
>JAPPBT010000091.1 GCA_026702745.1 Gemmatimonadota bacterium | reverse complement strand
GTGCCTGTCCCTCTTTCCATGGGCCCGGTTCCGCAAGACCAAGGCCGCCGTCAAGCTGGACACGCTCCACCTGCACGGGGCGCATTTCGTGTTGCGGGCGAAGAAGAACGCCCCGCTCAGGCGACTGTACTCAAGGGAAGTGGACCGGACCACCGAGGTCCTCTGCGACCAGGTCGTCCTGCCGGATCCCAAGAAGATATCCAGACAAGCTGCGCCGCATCCAGTACGTCGACCGGGAAAGAGACAAGTCCCTGGTGTTTCTGACCAACGACTTCGTCCTGCCGCCCCTGACCATCGCTGAACTGTACCAGGCACGATGGCAGGTAGAACTGTTCTTCAAGTGGATCTAGCAGCACCTGCGGATCAAGTCGTTCTTCGGAACGTCGGAGAATGCGGTGAAGACTCAAATCTGGATCGCGATCTCCGTCTATGTGCTGGTGGCGATCATCCGGAGCCGCCTCTGGCTGAATGAAAGTCTCCACACATATATGACCCGCCCCGGTTTGCAAGAACAATTTTTCGATCCGGAAGGGAGAGGCTGCTGCCATATATCCGGCCTTTCGACGGGGATCTCATGCCCCTGGCCCTGATGGAATGCGCACCGGTGTGTCCTTATCAATTCTTCGACCTCTACACAGTACACCGTCAGGTGTTCCATGAATCGGGTCTTTGCATGGGTCAGGTTCTCACTCCGGCGGTTTGCCTTTTCTGCCATCACGATCAATTGCTCTCAAGCAACCCTGGTGGGTAATTGTTCTCTTCGATGTGGTTGATGTTCGGGTCCGGGGTCGATCTCCCGGTTCACCGCTGGCCTGCCCTCAGGCAGGCACGTGATTCTCCTCGTATGGCTTCCCGGAAGTCAGGATCGCCCACGCAGTCCTGGCCATCCGGTTCGCCAGCGCCACCGTCGCCACGTTCTTGTGACGACGCTCCAGCAGTTCCTTCAGCCACCGGCTGCGCCGATCCGCCTTCTCCTTCCGGGAAAGCTGGGTGACTATCACCCTGGCGCCATGGATCAGCAGGCAGCGCAGATACCGGTCGCCGCGTTTCGATATCCCCAGCAGCCGGTCCTTTCCCCCGGTGGAGTGCTGTTTCGGAACCAGGCCGATCCAGGCCGCACATTCCCGGCCATTCCGGAACACACCCGGATCGCCCATGGTGGCCAGCAGCGCCGTGGCCGTCAGCGGCCCTACCCCGGGAATCGTCATCAGCAGCTGTGCCTGTTCGTCTCCCTTGACGATCTCCTCGACCATCCGGTCGTACCTCTCCACCCGCTCGTCCATGTGCATCAGCTCGTCGTAGAGGTCTGCCAGCACATCCAGGAACCGCGGCGGCAGATCAACCTCCCCGGCTCCCCCATTGCCCAGAATCTCCGCAACGGCGGGACGGACCTTGCTGCGGCCCTGGGGAATCTCGATGCCGAACTCGGCCAGCAGGCCGCGGATCGTGTTCACATGGGCCGTCCGGTTGCCCACCGCCCGGGAACGGACCCGGTGGATGGCCTGATGGGCCTGCCGGTCCGCGCTCTTGATCCCCACGAACCGCATGTTCGGGCGCTGGACCGCCTCGCAGATCGCCTCGGCGTCCGCACGGTCGTTCTTGTTGGACTTGACGTACGGCTTCACGAACTGCGGGGCCATGAGCTTCGCATCGTGCCCCATGGCCAGCACGTCCCGGCCCCACTGGTGGGACCGGCCGCAGGCCTCCATGCCCACCACGCACGGTTCCAGGTTGGACAGGAACGCCTTCAGCTTCGCCGGCTTCAGCTTCCGGTCGATACAGGTGCGGCCCGATCCGTCGACACCGTGGACATGGACCGAGTTCTTGGCAAGGTCGATGCCGACGTATGCGGGAGCGGTGGTCTTAGTCTTGGGGATAATCGTGCTATTCTTTACCGTGGTCATGGTTCATTCCTCGAGTGTGTGAATGATGTAGAGATCATTGTGGCTCCCAGAAGCCGTATCCGACGGGAGTGGGCCATGGCCGCTTTCCTTGTCTTCCGGATCGCCAGGCTGCCGGCGCCGCAATGAAACGGGGCGCTCACTGTAGCGGGTTCCGGGGCACAAGGGAAACCGCTCCCGGCGGGATGCTTCCCGAACACCGCCTTCCCTGCAGACCAGCAGCCTGACGGGCTGTACCGTCCCCACACCGCGCGCCTTCGCGGTCCGGATCCCTTGCGGAATCGGATCCCGCCTGACAGGCGTGTGCGGGATGCCGGTGGTGTTGCTGGATACTGCATCGTCGATCGGAGCTGTTGCAGGTTGACGCCCTCGAAGGAGGGGCGGGTCATACCATTAATTCTACAGATTTTGAGCTTGACCCCGTTCGAGAGAATCCCGTTGAATCAACTGGTTACCATGACGGCTCACAAAAACGACATGTCACCGACGTATAAGCAATTGAATGTATTGGATGAAACGTTGGGACACTAGTGGATTAATATATAAAAATTATTATCAGGTCATGCTCATAATGATGGGGTCGGTAGTTCGAATCTACCCGAATCTACCCGAATCTACCCGTAGCCACCATAAAAACAAAAAGTTACACTACTTGCCCCGTTTCCTGCATGCATCAGGGCCCTAGGCGGCCGGAGAGAGTCGGCCTGTCCATTGGAACCGATCCCGCAGTGAGCCGGATGCCGCCCGGCGCCGGCCGGCATGGCCATCGGAGCCGGGCCGGGTGATGGGCCGTACCGTGGGCCCACGTGGTCCCGCCCCGGACGGTTCCTGAAGCCATGGACCACCGTGAATCCATCCGTTGACCCCGTGACAGCGATACCTTTCAACAACCAGTACACCGCACTTGGCGAGGGGTTTTTTGTCCGTACACGGCCATCGCCGGTGTCCGGCCCCAGGATGGTCTGCTTCAACCGTGATCTGGCCCGAGACCTTGGCCTGGATGCCGACATGCTGGATTCGGAGTACGGCGCCGCCGTGTTCGCCGGCAACGAGATTCCCGAAGGCGCCGACCCGTTGGCCATGGTCTATTCCGGACACCAGTTCGGAATGTTCAATCCGCAATTGGGCGACGGGCGCGCCCTGCTCCTGGGCGAGGTGGTCGGCCGGGACGGCCTGGGGTACGGAATCCAGCTGAAGGGTTCCGGCCGGACAGTGTTTTCCCGCAACGGGGACGGACGCGCCCCGCTCGGCCCGGTATTGCGTGAATACCTGGTCAGCGAGGCCATGCACCGGCTGGGCGTACCCACCACGCGGGCCCTGGCGGTCGTGACCACGGGCGACAGCGTCTTCCGGGAACGGGCGCTGCCCGGCGGCATCATCACCCGCGTGGCCCGCAGTTTCGTTCGGGTGGGAACCTTCGAGTTCTACGCCCGGCGCGGCAATATCGAAGCCGTGAGTGCACTGGCCGATCATGTCATCCGACGGAACTACCCCGACCTTGACGGGATGGAGCGGCCCTACCTGGCGTTGCTGGAGAAAGTCATCGGCCGGCAGGCCTCGCTCATCGCCCAATGGATGCAGCTGGGGTTCATTCACGGCGTCATGAATACCGACAACATGTCCGTTGCCGGCGAGACCATCGACTATGGCCCGTGCGCCTTCATGGACCAGTTCAACTTCCAGCAGGTATTCAGTTCCATTGACCACCAGGGCCGCTATGCCTACTGCAACCAGCCGTACATCGCACTGTGGAACCTGACCCGGCTGGCCGAATGCCTGGCCTTGATACTGGAT
>JAPPBT010000090.1 GCA_026702745.1 Gemmatimonadota bacterium | reverse complement strand
ATCCGACGAGTTGATGGCCGAGGCGTGAGGCGTCATGGCGCTCATGAAGATCGCCGTGCCCCCGGTGCCTTCCAGCAGCACGGCATCGGAATCGTCCACGTCCTCCGTGACCTTGCCCCGGAAGAATCCCTCGGTGCTGTGGCTCATCAGCGCTTCCGTGTGGCGCCGGGGAATGACCTTCAGGCAACCGTTCTCCTCGGAGGTGTCGTCGAGGTAGAAGAGGATGGACACCGAATCCCGGTTGGTCAGGGGGTAGTAGGACAGGTCCTGGTGCCACTCCACGATGGATCCGATGTTCTGCGGCTTCATGTTGATCTTGCTGTAGTGGAAGAGCAGGTTCGGACCGAAGAGTTGCTCGACGCAGTCCAGCAGAGCGGTCGACTCCGAGAAATCGCGGAAGGGCTGATAGAAAGTGCACGGTTCGTAGATGCGCCGCACCAGCGTGCCGTCCGGTTCCTGGTCCGGTTCCATTTCCATGCGCGCGGCGTCGTGATCCGCCTTCGTGTTCCCTTCCGATACCCGGTCTATTTCTGATTTCAGGGCCGCGAGATTGTCCCCGGAAATGAAATCCGGGTAGACGACGTATCCCTCGCGGTTGTAATGATCGATTTGATCCGGGGTGAACATGCGTGCCTCCGGGGACGATTACGTGGGGTTTTGGCTATTCGATTATGGGGAGGAAGGTAGGCGGATAGGGGAGGAGCGTCAAGGTCCAAACGGCTCAGGGCACCAGCCACCCCGGCATGTTCGGGATGCCCGCAATTCGGCGCACCATCTGCCGCCGCGAGATGACCACGGTCGCGCGGGAGCGCTCCTCGGTAACCGACGTATCAATCTCCCTGGCGGCCCGCAGGCCCGACTCGAGGGCGCCCTGCATCCACCCCCGATGTCCCGAGGCGTGCTCGCCGGCGAAGTGAATGGGACCCTCGGGCGATGCCAGTTCAGGATGCTCGGAGAACGGAGGATTGTAACTGGCGAAGGCCGCCCCGATCCAGGGCTGATGCTCCCATGCGAAGTGGGTTCCGTGTTCCGCGACTTCGCGTGTTCCCGGGAACAGGTTATTGAACCGACCGATGAAACCGGGCACGATGGCGCCGGGAGAGGTCGCCGCGATCCGGCGTGCCAGTTCTCCGAACATGTAGGACATCAGAATACCCCGAGGCCCCTCCTGGTTCCAGGTGGGATGCCAGAACTCCGAGTACCCCTCCGCGAACGTCAACCCCCAGCCGTTCAAGCCGTCGTCCTCCCAGACACGCTGCGCATACTGGACGTAAACCCGCGTGACGTCCTGGTAGGATGTGGCTTCGAAGGCCGACTGCTTCGATGCCGAGAGGACGGGATCGAACTCGATCTTGTCGATGACGGGGAGGGGGACCGTGCAGATGAGTTTGCGGCCCCGCAGTTCCTTTGCGGCGGGGCCGTAGGTAGCCGCCACCCCGTTCTCATCCCGGACCACTTTCGTCACCGGCAAGCCGGTCCGCACGCGGTCTCCGAGCGCTTCGGCGAAGGCCATCGGCAAGGCATCGATCCCCGCCGGAATCTTGAGCCACGCTTCCCGCCCCCCACTGAGGAACGCTGCCGGTGTCTGCCGCTGGCGGACCCCCTGATCGTTAACGACGAGGTACTCGTCCTCCTGCGTATAGAAGGGCGACGTCTCAATGCCGAAGTGGTCTATGTAGCCGAGCGTCAGATCATGCGAGGGCGGGATGCGGGCCGGGCCGGTTTCGGCGATAAGTCCGTCATCGAAGGGTTCGCGAAGCGTCTGTGCCCGGCCGCCGATTACGTTTGATGCTTCCAGGACCCGGACATCGTGCCCCGCCCGGACCAGCTCATATGCGGCGACCAGTCCGGAAAGGCCGGCGCCCACCACGATCACGTCGACCCGGTCTTCAGGTGGTGGCGTCGGCTCGGGCGCCGGCGGCTCGGTCGGTTCACTTTCGTCCGGACCCGTGACGTTGCTCGAGCAGCCGGTGCCCAGAATCAGTGGGACCAGGACGCCGCTTCCCCGGACGAGAAAGTTCCGGCGGCTGAGCGTTTCCTTTTTCTTGTTGGAAGTCATTTTGTCGAAGGTCATCGACATTCGGTCTCGAGCCGGCGAAAGTTAATGAACGGCTACCGGCAGGCGTCGGACGGATGGAAGGTGTTCCGTCTGCGCGGCACGGAATGGCCCGGTCGTTCGTGAGATTATTACCTGTTGAATATGGAGTTTAAACGACGACTTCTCTTACTTCAACATTTAAACTAACATATCCACAAAAAGTCGTCGTCACGGATGAGACTTGCCGCCGACGCGTCATTCAGTTTCAATATAGGGCAAGGGGGTCTCGACAATACCCATGCCATTCGTATCCAATGCCCGCATGTACGCCGTGAGCCCCGAGGCCGAGACGGCGTGGAAGGGACTCATCGCCCACGTCGCCGAGGATGCCGGCACGGCGTTCGATTACGTCGCCTACCCGGCACCACAGCCGCTTGAGGACCTCTGGCGCCGCGACGACCTCGGGTGCGTGCAGATGTGCGGATACCCGATCGCGCTCGACCTTGCCGACGTCGTGCCCCTGGCCTCGCCCATCCCCGCCGCGTCCTGGGCCGGCGGCAAAGCGCTCTCCCGGACCGACCTGATCGTGCGCGACGATGCGCCTTTTCGCACGCTGTCCGACACCTTTGGCGGGACCGTGGGATGGACGGTCGCTCACTCGCAGTCGGGCTTCAATGCGCTGCGCTATCATTTGCTGTCCTATCGCAGCGAGGATCGCCCGCGCCTCTACCGCCGCTCCGTCGGCCATCTCGTCACGGCACGGCGGATCCTCGACAGCGTGGTGGACGGGCACATCGACGTCGGACCGCTGGACGCCTATTGGCACATGTTGGTCAGGAAGTACCTGCCTGGGCTTACAGAGAAAGTCCGCATACTCGAATCGACCGAGACCGTGCCGATGCCGGCATTCGTTACCGTCCCGGCGATGCCCTCGCACACGGTCGATCGTCTTCGCGAGGCCTTTGCGACAGCCCATACGCGGCCCTGGTTCGCCCCTTTCCGGTCATCGCTTCTGATCGATGGGTTTGAGCTAGTGACACGCGGGGCGTTTCTTCGTACTTTGGAATGGGCGCGGGCCGCCGAGGCCGCGGGTTACCTGGAACCCGGGTAACGCCGGCGACCGAATGCCACGTAACCCGTCCGCCAATCAACCTTGAGCAACCCACCATGAGCTATCCTTTCAATCTCGGAACCTGGTCCCGCAAAATCACGACGGATTCGGATGCCGCCCAGTGCTGGTTCGACCGCGGGTTGAACTGGACCTACGGCTTCAATCACGAAGAAGCGGTGGACTGCTTCAGGCGCGCGGCCGAGGCGGATCCCACCTGCGCGATGGCCTGGTGGGGGATCGCCTATGCGAACGGGCCCCACTACAACCGGGCCTGGATCCGATTCACCGAAGCCGAGATCGCCCAGGTCCTGCCGGTCTGCCACGATGCGGTGACGACCGCGGTCTCGCTCGCATGCGATGGGACACCGTCCGAGCAGGCTTTAATCAACGCGCTGGCGAAGCGGTACCGGAATGGCGACGAGCGCGACACCGGGGTGCTGGACGCCTGGCACCGGGATTTCGCCGACGCGATGCGCGACGCCCGCATGGCGCATGAGGATGATCCCGACATCGCCGCCTTCTATTTCGACGCGGCGCTGAACTGCACGCCCCGGCAGCTCTGGGATCTACGCACCGGGCAGCCCAACCCGCGCGGCCACACGGCCGAGGTGTTGCCGGTGATGGAATCCTGGATGGAGCGGATCGCGCGTGACGGGCCCATCCATCCGGGGATCTGCCACCTGTACATCCATATGCTGGAAATGTCGCCCATGCCGGAGCAAGGGCTCAACGCGGCCGACCTGTTGCGCGGGCTGCTGCCGGACGCCGGCCACCTGGAGCACATGTCGGCGCACATCTACGTCCTTTGCGGCGACTGGGCGCAGTCAGTGGTCCAGAGCGAACGTGCGGTCGCCGCCGACGACAAGTACCTCGCCTATGCCGGTGATCAGAACTTCTACACCACCATGCGGTGTCACGATCTCCATCTCTACATGTACGTGGCCATGTTTCTGGGGCAGTACGGCACGGCCACCCATGCCGCCGGCCGGATCCGCGCGATGGCCACGCCCGAATTGATCGCCCGAAGCGCGCCCTTCATGGCCTCCATCCTCGATGGTTATTCCGCCATGACCACGCATGTCCTGGTTCGCTTCGGCCGCTGGCACGAACTGATCGCATCACCGGAACTTGATGAGCGCACACTGCGACCGATCGAAACCGCCATGCACGCCTACGGACAAGGCGTGGCGCACGCGGCCCTCGGTCAGATCGAAGAAGCCGAAGCTGCCCGTGAAACGTTCGACGGGGCCGCGGCTGCGATCCCCGAGGACGCGATCTTCCTCAGCAACACGGTGCGCGACATGCTCCGCATCGGGGAGGCCATGCTCGACGGCGAGCTCGAATACCGCAAGGGGAACTACGACCGGGCGTTCGACAGCCTGCGCCTCGCCGTCTCGCGGGACGACGCGCTCAACTACACCGAACCCTGGGCCTGGATGCATCCCCCGCGCCACGCCCTCGGCGCGCTGCTCGCCGAACAGGGCGAGTTCGATGAAGCCGAAGCCGTGTATCGCGCCGACCTCGGCTTTGACGGAGGCCTGCCACGCTGCTGCCAGCATCCCGACAACGTGTGGGCGCTCCAGGGGCTGGTGGAATGCGTCGAGCACGCGGGAAACGCCAACGAGCTCCGACTCCTGCGACAGCGGCTGGCGTTCGCCAGGGCCCGCGCCGACGTCCCCATTGAAACTTCCTGCTTCTGCCGGTAGGTGGTGGCAAGGGTGAGAGGGAGGCGAACATGAAGAACATTACATTCAGTGCGGATGAGCACCTGATTGAAGCCGCGCGGCGGAGGGCGTCATCGGAAAACACGACGTTGAACGAGCAGTTCCGGTTATGGATGGAGAGTTATGTTCAACGGGGACAACGATTTACCAAAGCCATGAGAACCATACGAGAGGCACAGCGCAGTATACGCACAGGTGGGCGGGAATTTACTAGAGAAGAGATGAATGAGCGGTGAGTATTCCATCCTGATTTAACGGAAATAACGCTATTGAGTGAATTTACTCAATATCGTATCCCGACCGGTTATTTGCATCCTCCACGTATCCCTCTTCTGCCAGTTCCTGTTCCTCGACAGGATCCAGTTTCGCACATTCCCGAGCCAACCGTCCCCGCTTGAGACGGTCCAGCTTCTCCGACACGGCTTCCTCAATCGCCTGGCTTCTGTTCTTATATGCCTGCTGCATGATTAGATAGTCGAGTTGCTTGACGATTTTCTCATCCAGTGTAATCACGATTTTGGATTTCAAGACTCAGTCCTCCTGGTATGATAGTGGAAAGCTTGCATTGGGTATCGAAATCGGTGTAGGTTTCAGAAGAAAGTCGACCCTTTGTATCCGGAGACTGAGGCCATGCGCATCTGGGACCTTCCACCCGAAATCCTGTGCCGACAGCATCTCCTCGGTGAGCACCGGGAGTTGCATGGGCTATGGAATGTTCTCACATTGGGTAAAAAGGGATACCGGGAGCATCCAGAGACGAAACGTTGGGTTGGACGGCTCGCGGCGTTGTACGACCGGCACGAAGCTTTAGTCGAGGAGATGCATCGGCGTGGCTACCGGCACAATACACCGCTGGATTGTTCGCTTGCCGATGGTCTGAACGAGCAGGATGTATTGATTGACAGCCTGGATGAACAGGTCCGGATGTTGACTGAAAAACCTTGTCCCTGCCCTATGGCGCCCTGGCCATAGGATCCACCGTCGATTCATTCCGTCCCTTCACTCGTTCTCCAATTCGTTTTGCGTCCTCGAAGATAGTCTGGGTGTCGATACGAACTCCCGACCCTCGTTATCCAACGCCCTTCGTACTGCATCGGCCATGCCCCTGGGCCGTATAGGAAAAGCTTCCAAGGCGGACTCGTCGACGACGACCGTTTCATTTCGAAGGCTTTCGACGAGTTTTCGTCCGATCCGCGCATAGACGGGTGTGAACAGGCCGAGCCACAGGCTGGAGAGGCGGGGTGAAAGGACGGGCACGGAGATCAGCATGCGCTTCAATCCGCGTTGCCGGGCGTATTCCGCCATGAGAACCCGGTAGGAGGCGCGGTCCGGTCCACCGATTTCGAAAACCTGGCAGCGGTTGAAGACCGCGCCGGAAACGTGGAGTGCGCCGACCAGGTAGTCGAGTACGTCATCGATGGCAATGGGCTGACACTGGGTATGAACCCATTTCGGTGTCAACATCACCGGGAGTTTCTCTACAAGGGCGCGGATCAATTCAAATGAAAGACTGCCGGAGCCGATGATGATGGATGCCCTGAATTCGATCGTCGGCACACCGGAGTTTCGAAGGATTTCCCCGACTTCCCGCCTGCTTTCCAGGTGGCCGGACAGTGGCCGTCCAGTACCCAGGCCGCCAAGGTAAATGATACGCCCTACCCCGGCCGCAAGTGCCGCCGCCGCAAAGTTTGACGCGGCCTTTCGATCATCCAGTGCGAAGTCGCCGCCGGACGCCATGGAATGGACCAGGTAGTAGGCCGTCGATACGCCTAGAAGGGCATCCGGCAGTGTTACCGGTCGCAGCAGGTCGCCGCCTGCTACATCGACATTGCATGACGCCGTCGATGAGAACGCATCCGGGCGCCGTACGAGGCATCGCACCCGGTGTGATCCGTTTACCAGACGCCGAAGCAACCGGCTCCCGATGTACCCCGTGGCTCCGGTAATGAGGACGGTTTCCGGCTGCGATGAATGCTTTGGCTGGGATTCGGTCATGGACCCTCCGTCCAGATACGCGATCAGCCGGCCTTCAGAACCCGCGCCAACCGGGCATGTCGGCCGCCTGCCGGATCCAGTTCGCCATCTGCTCCTCGTCGAATTCACCCTCGTAGATGTCGATCCAGCGTGAGTCCTTGTCCTTGCCCGATCCGGCCGGAACGGGTCTCAGCGCCGCGCCCTGGAAGAACGTCACCTTCACGTAGCGCGTGAATACGTGGTAACTCAGGAACCACCCCTGGTCCTCGATGCCGTAGAAGGGCGAGTTCCACCTCACGGCCTTGCGCACGCCGGGCACGGTGCGGACGATGAGTTCGTCGAGGCGGCGTCCCAAGTCGCTTTTCCATCCCGGTATGGCCGCGATGTAAGCCTGCACCGGGGCGTCGCCGTCGGCCTTCGCGATCTGCGGGTTGCCGCCGGAGAGGAGGACCGGTTTCGCGTCTGCCTCTTTTGCGACGGCCCTTTTTGCGCCGGCCTTCGCTACCCCTTTCGAGCCAGCGCCTCTCTTGCCGGCATTTGTCGATTTCCTGGAAGACTTTCCTGCCATTGTGTTCACTCCAATCCGCGTCATTCGGCTTTTCGCAGAATTCGCTCATCGCGTAGCGCGGTATCACCACGACGACACCAGATAGCGGTGACGATCGACCATGTACCGGCAAGGAAACAGGAGACGTAAGCGGCGTCAAGTGGACATCCGGCCGCGTGGGAGAAGAAACAGTCGGGCATGGTCGCGTGAGGGCGTACCGAATAGGAGGTCGGTCGACCGTGGTTTTGCGTTGACACCGGCATAGCGTGGTGGGTTATTGAGTGAATGCCCGTGCGCGCGCGAACACGAACGCGCACGCAACCGAACGATAGAACTCCGAGCACAACGAACCGTGATGACGAAGAGACTGAGGGTGGCATGATGGATTTCGTGTGGATTGCCATCGCGCTGGGCGACATCGCTTGGATCGCCGTGGCGTTCGCGCTGGGGCTGCTGTCCAGGGCCGCAGGACTGCCGCCCCTGGTCGGATTCCTCGCCGCCGGATTCGTCCTCAACCTGTTCGGTATTGCCAGCGGGGAAATGCTTCAGAAGCTGGCGGATCTTGGGATTACCCTGTTGCTGTTCGTCGTCGGCCTCAAGCTCAACCTGCGGACCTTTGCGCGGCCGCAGGTCTGGGCCGTCACCGGCTTGCATATGGCGGCGATCGTCCCGGTCCTGGGAACGATCCTTCTCATCCTCGCCCTGCTGAATGTTCCCTCCTTCTCCGGCCTTGGCATCTACCAGTCATTGCTGATCGCCTTCGCGTTGAGTTTTTCCAGCACGGTCTTCGTGGTGAAGGTCCTGGAGGACAAAGGGGAGACCGCCGCGCTGCATGGCCGCATCGCGGTCGGGATTCTCATCGTGCAGGATCTGGCCGCCGTGGCCTATATCGCGGTCTCGGTAGGCATGTGGCCTTCCCCCTGGGCGCTGCTGGTCCTGCTCCTCATACCGGCGCGACCACTGCTGCTTTACATCCTGCAGAAAGTCGGCCATGGCGAGCTCCTGGTACTGAGCGGGCTGCTCCTCGCCTTGGGTGGGGCGGAAGTTTTCGAGATGGTCGGACTGAAGGGCGACTTAGGCGCACTCGCCCTGGGTGCGCTGATCGCCAACAGCGCAAAAGCTAATGAAATGGCGAAGACCATGCTCGGGTTCAAGGACCTGTTCCTGGTTGCCTTCTTTCTGTCCATCGGGCTCTCCGGACCGCTGACACTGGATGCGGTGCTGATCGCCGCGGCCATCACGCCGCTTGTATTGCTGAAGTCGGCGCTGTTCTTCGGTCTGCTAACAGCATTCAAACTGCGCGCCCGTACCTCACTGCTCGCGACGCTGAACCTGACCAACTTCAGCGAGTTCGGACTCATCGTAGCGGTCATCGGTGTGGCCAATGGATGGATCGACGGCCTCTGGCTCATCGTCATCGCGATGGCCCTGACGTTGTCCTGCGCCATCTCGGCGGTACTTAACGTTTCCGCCCACCAGATCTACGCCCGGTACCGGACCGTGTGGGACCGGCTTCAGAAGACCGATCGTCTTCCCGATGACCAGCCGCTCGACACCGGTGGAGCCACGATCGCCATCATCGGCGTGGGCCGTGTCGGCACCGCGGCCTATGACAATATGCGGCAACTGTTCGGCGATACCGTCGTCGGCGTGGACCTCGACCCGGTGAAGGTGGAGAGGCAGCAGTCGAGCGGCCGCCACGTACTGCTCGGTGATCCCACTGACGCGGACTTCTGGTACAGGGTCCAGACCGCCCATACCCTCGAGCTGGTGATGCTGGCTTTGCCGAACCTGGCCGCCAACCTTGCCGTCCTCGACCAGCTCAAGGCTTCCTCGTCCTACTGCAGGGTCGCCGCCACGGCGAGATTCCCCGATGAGGTCGATGTGCTCAAGGAGGCCGGCGCGTCGAGCGTGTACAACGTCTACGCGGAGGCGGGGTCCGGTTTCGCTGCGCACGTGGCGGCGCAGACGCCGCAGAAGGCGGACGAGTAGCGACACAGACGTCGCCTGAAACGGACGTGTAGCGTCGATGAACCCACCCCTGAAACTTAAGCTTCAAAACAGTTTGATATTAAAACAATACGTGCTAACTTCTGTCGATCAGCATCGTGTTTCCTCGCCAGGGTATTACCGCCCGCGAAACGGCCCGCGAAACAGCCGGCAATCACAACTACCAGAAAGAAGGCTGCTCGAATGAATCTCCCCCGTGTCTTCCATCTCTACTGTTTTCTCGCGCTTTTCGCGGCGGTCTCCTGCGGCAAGGACAGCCCCACCGGACCCACCGGACCGGCCAACGTCGTCGTGACGCCTGACTCGGTAACGATGACCGCGATCGGCCAGTCCGTGCAGCTCGACGCGCAGGTGCAATACGAGGCCGGCGCGACATCGTCCGGACACACGGTGGTCTGGTCGAGCCGGAATCCGTCCGTGGCATCCGTGACCAGCGGAGGGCTCGTCACCGCGCTCAGCAACGGTACGGCCGATATCACGGCCACCGCGGGACAGAAACAGGGCAAGTCCACGATTACCGTATCCCAGGCTGCGCGAACGATAACAGTTGAACCGTCTTCTGTAACGTTGACCAGGGCCGACGAGACCGCAAGTCTGAAGGCCTCGGTGCTGGACGAAAACGGCCGCGCCGTGGAAAACGCGGTAGTGAAATGGTCGATCAGCGACGAATCGGTGGCGACGGTAAGCGACGACGGCCTGGTCACGGCCGTGCGAAGCGGCAGCGCTGTCGTGACCGCCACCTCCGGTGAAGCTTCGGCCAGCGTGACAGTCACCGTAACCATCGATGTCAGCGATCGCACCACGCTGATCGATTTCTACCACGCGATGGACGGTGCGAACTGGAATGAGCGCGATAACTGGTTGAGTGAAGAACCCCTGACCGAGTGGCACGGTATCACGACCGACGCCAACGGAAGGGTGATCCGGCTGGAACTGCGCTCGAACAACCTGTCGGGCGGGCTGCCCGGGAATCTCGTCAATCTCATCCTGCTGAGGGAACTGGATCTGGCGGGCAACCAGGTATCCGGCGCCATCCCGGCCGAGCTCACCCGGTTCGACGAACTGAGGATCCTCGATCTGGGCGCCAATGAGATGTCGGGATCCGTGCCTGATGAGCTTGCTTTGCTTGCCAACCTGGAGATACTGAACCTGGGGAACAACAGCCTTACCGGGTCCATCCCCGCTGAACTGGGACAGATGACCACCCTGACACGGTTGGACATTGGCGGCAACGACCTGACCGGTACGATTCCGCCGGAACTGGGCCGGCTTTCCAGTCTGAAGCACCTGGAACTGAACCAAAACGAACTGGATGGATCGATTCCTGCCGAACTGGGCGACTTGTCTCAGCTGAAGTTCCTGCACCTGGACACGAACAAACTGACCGGCCCGATCCCGCCGGAACTGGGTAATCTGGAAAGCCTGGAGTTTTTGAACCTCTGGCGGAACAAGATTACAGGAGAGATTCCGGTTGAATTGAGCCAACTGGAAAACCTGGAACGCATGGATCTGGATGAGAATCAGTTGTCCGGACCGATCCCCGCCGACCTGGGACAGTTCCACAATCTCGAGATACTCTACCTCAATTCCAACAAACTGACGGGCGAGATCCCGACGGTCCTTGGGGAACAACCCAAGCTTCGTCTGTTGAGTCTCTATGGAAATGAGCTGACCGGCCCGGTACCGGTCGAATTGAGTCAACTCCCCAATCTCGAGATTCTTTATCTCCATAACAACGAACTGACCGGACCCATTCCATCCGAGTTTGGACGGCTCCAGGATCTCGAAGCGTTGTACCTCCAAGGCAACGAACTGTCCGGGGCCGTTCCGTCCGAACTGGGGCAACTCGACGACCTGGAAATCTTGTATCTCCATGGAAACCAGCTAACCGGGATGATTCCCAAGACTTTTGCGGCCCTTTCGGACGTCACCCAGTTCTTCTTTCACGACAATGAAGGGCTGTGCTTACCGAGCGTTCCGGCTTTGCTGGCCTGGGTTGACGGCCTGGACGAATGGATGGGGTCGCGGTGCGACGAAGCCGGATTCGCCGAAGGCCTCCTCATGGTGGGCGAAGGCGCCGACCGACTGTACAGACTGAACCCGAACACGGGGGAAGCCAAACCCGTCGGTGAAGCCGAGCGGTTCGACGTCGACGAGTACCAGCCCTATGGCCTGACTGCGCACAACGGCGTGTTGTACATGACGGGCGGATGGAACGCGGCACTGTACACCCTGGATCCGGAAACCGGCGTGGCCACGCGGGTCGGCGATGCCGAGGAATTCGGTGTGGGCGAATCCCAGCCCATGGGCCTGGCGTCCCACAACGGCAGGCTGTACATGGCCGGCGGGGCGAATGCCGGGCTCTACGCGCTGGATACGGTGACGGGGGAAGCGACCCCGGTTGGTGGCGCGATTGAGTTCGGCGTTGGTGAAACCCAGCCCTTCGGTCTCGCGTCTCACATGGGCGATCTGTTCATGGTCGGCTACAACTCGGCCCGGCTGTACATGCTGAATCCAGCAACGGGGACGGCATCGCCCGTGGGCGACGCGGGCGACTTCGGCGTCGGTGAAGACCTGCCGACCGGGCTGACGTCACACCGAGGTGTGTTGTACATGGCCGGCGGGTGGACGGCGAAACTTTACACCCTGGACGCAGACACGGGAATCGCATCGCCGATTGGGAATGCCGATGAGGAGGTCAACCAGTTCGGCATCGATGAAGACGCGCCGACGGGCCTGGCTTCGCTGGCGCGAGAGGTGTCGGCGCGGAAGGTTGTGCCTGTGGTTAGGGTGATAAAGGAGTGAGGATGAGGATGCAGGCATACTGCCGGCGTCCGAAGTGGATTAAAAGGTAAGAGGTCCGGCCGATGAGAAGAAAGTGGGCTTGGTGGGCAGGTGGCGCTGTACTGGCAGTACTTGTGCTTGCGTACACCGTCTTGTTCTGGTTCGATCCGGCGCGGCGCACGACCGAGCCTGAGTTCTCTGGATTGAGCCGAACCGTTTCCGGAAACACGCTTTTATCGAAAAACGATCCGCCGGTGCAAATGACTTTCGACGAGCAGTTCGAGTACATCGGGGGACATAAGTTCATTCTCTACGGCACGGCCGACGTCGAGCAGCACTTCTTCGTTGAAGAACGTCCGGATGGAACCCTGAAAAGCTTTGTCTGGATCCAGTTCGAAGGCTTCCTGCCCGACAACAACTTCACCTACGACTATTCCGGCTCTCCGTTGCGATTGCAGATCGGGGAATTTGGCTTCTATACCGACACCGCGGCCGGTACATCAAACCAATTTATGCGGCTCGGTTGGCCGGGTACCGACGGCTATCTCGCCCGCAAATTCGCGGCCGACAAAGGCTATACCATGCCGGACGACTACGCCTACGCGCGGCTTGTGCATATCCCGGACGACGCAAGCCGCAAAGAACTGCTCATCATCTTCATGGAAGATCTGGCGCCAACGGGCTGGACCGGCGAGGCATTGCGCGAGGGTGGGGAGCACGAAGGACGTTGGCCCGAGGTCGAGGCCGCTCATCTTGACCGGATCAAGCGGGTGATGTTGCTGACGCGGCCTGGGTAATGCTGAAGTGGTTGTCCTGGCCGGGTAACGCTGAATGTTGTGGCAGTAGTGTCGAGTTCCGGGCCTTTGGGCCGTTAAGTAAGCGTTCGAAGGCGGTACATAGCGTACGAAGTCGGTAAATTGTGTACGAAGTTCGGTATATACAGAATTGATCCCAGGAAGGAGTCGGGCCGTGCGTGCACTGAGTCTTCAGGGCTTGCCTGACAAGACAAGGCAGAAGGTCCTCGTACACGTTTGGCCGGACCCGGAAGGGCCATCGGGCAACGAAGTAAAGACCAGGACGATTTACTCGGGCGTGACGAACGGTACGGAACGCAATCAGCTGACTGGCGGTAATTACGCGCCCGCCGACAGCGATCTGCCTACCGGGGGCAACGGCTACCAGAACGTGGGGGAAGTCATCGAGGTCGGGCCGGACGCCTGCGAACTGAAGATCGGCGACGTGCTATATATGAGCGCAGTCCACGCCGAGTATGCCGTGATGCCGGAAGACGGCCTGCTCGTGAGGCTGCCCGATTCGATGGATCTTACAGAGGCCGCCTTGCTGGGCATCTGCAGTGTCGCCATGCGTACCTGCCGCAACGCAGAACTCGTCGTGGGCGAACGCGTGTTGATCGTGGGCGCGGGTATCCTCGGTCAAGTCGCCGTGCAGGTCGCCGCCGGCATGGGCGCGCGCGCTACGATCTGCGACATCGATGGGGGGCGGCTGGCGATCGCGAAAGAGATCGGCGCGGCGGAAGTCGTGCTGGATGTTTCTGGGGAGCAATGGGAGCAGCAAGTCGGTGAGGCCGCTTTCAACGTCGTGATGGATTTTGCCGGCGTTCCGGGTATGGAAGACCAACTGATCTCCGCGTTGCGTCCGCAAGGCAGGATGCTGTTCATCGCCGGCCGGGACAAAGTGACGTATTCCTTCAATCTGGGACAGGGTCGTGAGGTCCGGATCAGGCAAAACAGTCATTTTGATCGAGACGATTTACACAATATGTGCCGCCTGGTCGCCAGGGGGTTGATCAAGATCGGACCGCTGATCCGCGATGTCGTCCCGGTCAGGGAAGCCAAAAGGATTTACGACACTTTGCGGGACGCCCCGGATCAGCTCATGGGAACGGTGTTTGCCTGGTAGGTGTGCGAATATCCGTAGGTACGCGACTTCCGGTCGCAGAATATCGACCGAGGGCAAAGTTGTCGCCCCTCTCCGCGAAGGCCGAGTCTTCAGAAAGCACTTGCACAGCGAACGGTATTACCGTACACTTAGGTATGGTAATACGATCGGTACGTCACAAAGGCCTAAGTCGGTTGCTAGTAGACAACGACCCCCGGTTTGTGAAATCAGACCTGGTTTCCCGTGTACGTAAAATCTTAACTGTTCTTGTCTTGGCCGAGGATATCGACAGCTTCGTGGCAGATGCACCTCCCGGCTGGCGGCTCCACCGCCTCACGGGAGACAGGCAGGATGTGTGGAGCGTTTCGGTTTCAGGTAATTGGCGAATAACTTTTAAAGAATTGGACGGTTACATCGACCGATTGAACCTGGAGGATTACCACTGATGACTGCCACCGGAATCACTGTTAAAATGACTCCGTCCCATCCGGGTGATTTCATTCGTTCAGAGATTATCGAGGAATTGGACCTCAGTGTAACGAAGGCTGCTGAGATTCTAGGCGTCCGAAGAGCAACTCTTTCTGCACTGCTGAATAGTAACGCCGCTCTGTCGGCGGAAATGGCCCTTCGCATTGAGAAGGCCTTCGACGTGAACATGGACATGTTGTTGAGGATGCAGGCGTGGTACGACGCTACACAAATGCGTGCTCGCGCGGGAGAGATTAACGTGCAGCGTTATGAGCACAGCACGGCGTGATCGGGGTCTGCTGGTACAGCTACAGGCACACTACAGTGGACAGATTCGTAGAATTCATACTGGAAGGGAACTACTCACCTTGGGAGGAATCTAATCTTCGATTGACACAGCTGGCATTTTTGGAGGAGGAACTCCTCGGGTTGGATTCGAACCAACAACCTAGTGGTTAACAGCCACCCGCTCTGCCATTGAGCTACCGAGGAAAATGTTGTCCGCGCAATGCTAAAAAACGCGGTCACAACAGCAACCAAATATAGAGCGCAGACGCCTTTGTGTCAAGTGGTTTGTAGTTGATCCTCCGTGTCCAGAATACTGTGCAACATCGGCGCACTGATGGTTCCACGGGCCACCTCATCTACTGGTCCGGTCAGTGTCAGATTGAACCCCTCGTCCACATCGACGAGCAGTTCCCCGCCAGGTGATTCCACGGTCACGGGCGACCGGACCAGGCCAAGTCGCACCGCGGCGCTTGCGGCCGCGCAGGCCGACGATCCGGACGAAGGTGTTTCGCCGACGCCGCGTTCCCAGATGAGGATCCGAATTGAATGTGGACCGGTGGGTTCGGCCAATTGGACGTTAGTTCTTTGTGGGAAGATCGCGTGAGTTTCAAGGGCGGGACCCAGCCGAAGCAGATCCTCCCGGTGACAGATCCGGTCACCTTGCCGATGAAGCTGATCGACCTCCTGCCTGTTGGGGTTTTCTCTCCCCCGCCGCCGATCCTGGAAAGGAAACACCACGCAATGAGGATTACCGACGCTCACTCCTGTGAAGATCAGTGCTTCACCGGCGATGTTGATCGGCTGCTCGACCAGTTCCTTGGCCTCGAAGGTGCAGGGCAGCGCTTCCGGACTGAACGTTGCCTGGCCCATGTGCACGGTCGCGCCGTTAACCGGTCCATTTTTATCCTCCGCGCCCGTCGCTTCGACCCGGTTTTCCACGCCCACCGACCCAGCGCTCTCTGATCCGGCCCCGACAGATGCAACCTGATGATCATGTCGCGTCTCGACCCGCACCGTGCCGCCCCGTGTCTCCACCGTGAACGACTTCTTGCGCGTCCTGCCCGTGGCGTGCAGGTAGAGGGAGAAAATCCGCAGTCCATTACCCGAGGTTTCCGCCTCGCTCCCGTCCGGGTTCCAGATCCGCAGGCCGAAGTCCGCCGAATCGGAATCCTCCGGGGTCAGGACCCCGTCGCTTCCAATACCTTTCTGACGACTACAGATCCTGGCGATGCGCGCGGGTGTCAACGCAAAGGTCAGTTCATCCGGATCCAGTACGATGTATTCATTGCCGAGGCCGTGGCCTTTGAAGTAGCTGTTCGCCATGCTCCGCACACATCAGAAACTGTACATCATGTTCAGACTGACGCCGACCATCGAAAGCTCGTCGGTCGAAATGCCGTACATGACGTCGAATCCACGGCCCACGGACGAGGCGTGGCTCCGGAGCTGCGTCCACAGTTCCTCGCCGTCAAATTCGCTGAACTTTGACCAGCGAACCTTCGCCCCGATCCCCAGGTTACCGCTGAGGGCGTAATCCACGCCCACGACCGCCTGGTAGGCGGCCAGGAGATCGTTCATCTTGTGCCGGCCGATGGTCGTGGTCCCGGCGAGCCGCGCTTTTCGTTCCGGATGCAGGAAGGTCGAGATCGCGGCCGGGTCGTCATTGCGCTTGAATCTTCCGTAGTAGTCGAGCGAAGTGCTGGAAATCCCAACGCCGACCCCGATGTAGGGCGTGTAAGGCGAGTTGCTCTTGAACTCGTAATACACGTTGGCAAAAACACTGTGCGATAGCAGATCTTCCAACCCGCCGTCGATGATTTCGATTTCCTGCTGCTGCTTCTCCTGGGTCACGGCGTCCAGGACCTGGCTTTCGCCCTCGCCGCGTGTGTAGGTCGTGGTCCGGTAGAGATATTCACCCTCGAACCGCAGGCTGTTCCAGGTATATCCCAGGGCCAGCACGCTCTGCACGCCATCGCCTGCTCCGACTTCGTGCGTCCATTCCGCGGGCGGCGGCGCGCTCACGCATTCATCCGGGCGCGTTTCGGCGAGCCCCGGATTGGACAGCTTGTCGCAACGGGTCCCCCAGTCATTGTCCCTCGCACTGACAGTCAGGCCTGGGGCCACCGCGAAACCCAGATTGGTCCGCAGGTACCAGCCGTTCTGCGACAGGGCCTGTATGGATGCGGAAGTGGAGGTCTGTGTGGAGGTCGATGTAGTTGCCTGTGCCGTTGCCCGTCCGGAGACGGCCGCGACGACCAGGCACAGGGTCAATACCCCGATTCTGTGTATCATGATTCAGTCTCCTTTTAATTCGGGAAGAGGATTCCCGGTTGCAGAGTTGCACTCCGGTTGAGGAAGTGCGTTCCGGATGTAAAAGTGCGCTCAGATTGAAGTAGTGCGCTCTGGTTGAAGCGGCGTGCTCCGGTTCGGTCTCGAATTACGCAGTAGTCCCATCGTTACGCCGCGGTCGGCGCATCCAGGCCGCTTCCGGTTTCCTCGACCACGAGATCCACCACGGCCCGCAGGGCTTCCTCTTCAGTGTCCCCTTCGAGGCGGCGCAACCGGTAGTGGTCGATCTGGCGATCCGACCCGGTGCCGTACCGGATGAGGTCGAGAATGTGGCGCAGCTGATCCTCGCACTCCATGGCTCGCGCGTCTTCGGACAGGGTTTCGACCAGGGCTTCGGCGTACTCGTCGATATCGAGCCGGCCCGAACCCTCCGTATCCCCCAGGAACGCGACCACGCCGTACCGCTGGGCGAGCCAGCAGTTCTCCTTGATCAGCTCCGTCGGCGGTTCCGGCGGAAGGCGGCCTTCCAGGTCGAGACGCATCAGGTGCCGCACGAGACAGGTGTAGAGCGCCACGACGCTCATGGCGTCGTCCACGGTCTGGCAGACGTCGCAGATGCGCAGTTCCAGGGTAGGGAAGGCCCGGGAAGGCCGGATGTCCCACCAGAGCTCGCTGCTGTCCTTGATGAACTCCATCCGCTGGTAGTCTTCGACCAGTTTCTCGAATTCCTCCCAGGAGTGCAGCGGCCCGGGCAGTCCCGTGCGCGGCATGCTGCCGAAGAGGGTCAGGCGATAGGATTTGAACCCGGTCTCCCGCCCGCTGCTGAAGGGCGAGGATGCCGAGAGCGCGTGAAGCAGGGGCAGGTAGCGGCGCATGGCCGTCATCACCCGGACGCGGCTGCCGCCGTCGCCGAAACCCGCGTGGATGTGCATCCCGCCCACGAGCAGTTCCCGTACGGCCTGCTGGTAGGTCATGGCGAACTGTTCGTAGCGACGCCCCGCCGTGACGACCTGGTTGTGCCAGGCCGCGAAGGGATGGGTGGAGGCGGCCAGCACCGCGGCGCCGTGCTGCGCGGCCGCGTCGATGACGAGGCGGCGGGTCTCGATGAGGGCCGCGTGGACGTCCGCCACGGACGTGCATACCCGGGTGGTGGTCTCGATCTGGGACCGGAGGAACTCGGCCACGACCTTGTGTTCCCCGCGGTTCTTCTCACATTCCTCGAAGATCCGTGGATCGGGGTCGGGCAGCAGGTCGCGCGTATCCGGGTCGACCAGGAAGAACTCCTCCTCGACGCCGAGTGTGATGGAAAGGGGATCTGAGGTGCTGCCTTGTGCCATGGTTCCTCCCGGGCTGGATTCCGGGGAGATTTTACATGGCGGGCAAGACATAGTCAACCGGTATCGAGTAACGTGTTCCTGACCTCTTGCCAGTCCATGATGCTGTCCGCCGGGTCGTGCAGACCAAGTTCCCTATCAAGTTGACACTTCATGACTTATGGGCTAACTTGAACAAACCCAAACGGTATGGCGGAAGTGTCTCATGGCAAAAAAGACTTCTAATAAACCTCCCATTAGCGACGAATCCACTGCGAGGAAAGATCGAGCCTACTGGCTGAGCAGGACGCCTGAAGAACGCCTCGCTGAAGTTCAACGTCTGCGTCGTCAAGTATATGGAGACAAACTCGACGACCCCATACAACACGTTGCTCGGATCGTCAGGCGATCCTCAAGTGGAGTTGTTGAAATTCGAAGTATACCGTCAAAGTCCTCGACATCAGACGCGACAAGCTCGATAAGACCAACTCATCAAGAACAAGCGGGCAACGGGGAGGCAGAGGGACCTGGCGGACCTGGAAATGCTTGAAGGAGCCTCAAGTGGTCTCGAAGGGGAGTAACGTAATCAAATAAAGGAAACCACCATGCGACGTTTATTCTTCCTGCTGGCGATTACATGTATGCTGGCGATACCCTTACTGACGGCCGGCAAAGTTCAAGCCCAGGTTTCACTTGAAATCCAGGGACATGCGTCTTTCGCCCTGGAAGATCTGAGCGTGCTTGCGGACGGAAAGGGATTCGGCGGTCTTGTGGCGGTTGTCTATCCGCTTCAGAATACCGACATGCTCAGTCTGGTCGGCAAGGTTGGATTCAATCACTATGGCAGCAAGGTGGGTGACGTCGAGGTGGGCAGTGCATTGATTCCAATCGACTCGGTGTACCAGGGTATACCGGTCGCTGCGGGCGCCAGGCTGTACTACGGAGAGCAACGTCCGTTCTATGTCGAGGGACTTGTGGGCGTGGAGATCAAGCGGGGCGATCTGGACCAGGACACTGAGGTGGAGTCGCTCACGCCACATCCAGTCTTCTCAGTAGGCGCTGGATACTCTGTCTCGCCGAGACTGGCCCTGATCGCGTCATTCGGCTTGAGCCAGGACCTTTGGCGGTATGCGAATTTAGGCGTATCGTATCGCATAGGAGAGTGATTGACTGCCGGGATTCTGAAACGCCGGTGCGGTAGTGTGCTGCCGACATTCGTGCGCACCATTTGTTCGTGCACACCACTTGATCGAACATAAAAAACGCGGAACTCACCTCGAGCCCCGCGTTTTTGATTTAAGTTCAGAAAGCGACGCAGATATCAGCGGCTCCGCTCCATTCGTATAAGGCCGCCTGCCGCGCCCTCCCCTCCCTTTAGTTCACCACCTCGTAATCCGCGTCGATGGCGCCGTCTTTCTTCTTCTTCTGCGCCTGCGGATCGCCTTCCGGCTGGGCGCCTGGAGGCGGCCCCTGCGGACCGTCCTGCGGACCCTCGGGACCGGCCGCGCCCGCCTGGGCAGCCTGGGCGGCGGCCTGCTCGGCCTGGGCTTGCTGGTAGAGGACTTCCGCGAGTTTCTGGGAAGCCTGGGTCAGCTTCTCGGTGGCCGCCTTGATGGCCGCCGGATCGCTTCCCTCCAGGGCCGTCTTCAACTCGGCCAGGGCCGCATCGATGGCGCCGCGGTCCTCTTCAGATAGCTTGTCCCCGTGCTCTTCCAGCGACTTCTCCGTCGAGTACACGAGCTGGTCGGCCTGGTTGCGGGCTTCCACCTCTTCCTTCTTCTTCGAGTCCTCGTCGGCGTGGACCTCGGCGTCCTTGACCATCTTGTCGATCTCGGATTCCGACAGGCCGCTGGACGCCTCGATGCGGATCTGCTGCTCCTTGCCCGTGCCCATGTCCTTGGCCGAGACGTGGAGGATGCCGTTCGCGTCGATGTCGAAGGTCACCTCGATCTGGGGCATGCCCCGGGGCGCCGGCGGGATGCCGTCCAGGTGGAACTTGCCCAGGGTCCGGTTGTAGAGGGCCATGTCGCGCTCGCCCTGAAGGACGTGCACCTCCACCGACGGCTGATTGTCCGCCGCGGTAGAGAAGACCTGGCTCTTCTTCGTGGGGATCGTCGTGTTCCGGTCGATGAGCCGCGTGAAGACGCCGCCCAGGGTCTCGATG
>JAPPBT010000089.1 GCA_026702745.1 Gemmatimonadota bacterium | reverse complement strand
ATCCGCTCGATCGTCTCCGCATCCGCGTTCGCTCCGGCGTATACCCGCACTGGATCGGCCGGAACCGCATGCACGATCAGAAACGTGATCACCGTGGTCCCCCACAATATCACGGCCGCCCATCCCAGGCGGCGCAGGATTCTGCTCAACATGGCGAGGTCCTTCTAACCGGCGAGGTCCTTCTATGGTTTCGGCCGCGTTTCATGGTTCAATCCACATCAATTCATAGCGGATGGGCCAGACCGGATTGAGCTTCAGCCCCTGGAGCCAGGGTTGCCGGAGCAGGTACATCTGCGGGTAGTACAGAAATACCCAGGGCGCGTCCTCCACCACCAGACGCTCCGCCTCGCGATAGAGCGCCAGGCGATGATCCTGGTCCGTGCTGGTGGACGCCTCGTTCAGCAACGCGTTCACCGATGCATTGTCATAGAACGCCACGTTGGTGCTGTTCACCTCGGTTATCCGATTACCGTTCAGAAGCACATCGAGGAAATTGCTCGGATCCGGATAGTCCTGGTACCAACCGAAGGTGGAGAAGGGTACCGCGCCGCGCCGGCCCGTCGCTTCGATCCGCGTCGAACCGGTGACCGGCCTGATTTCCACGGTGATGCCGACCTCCGCGAGGTCCTGCTGTACCGCCTGTCCGATCTTGGTATCGATTCCGCTCTGGGCCGTGGTCATGAGTTCGGTGGTGAATCCCTCCGGATATCCGGCCTCCGCAAGCAGTCTGCGGGCCTTTTCCGGATCGTGGCTGTATCCTTCGAGTTCCTCGTTGAATCCCGGCATGCCGGGCGGCAGGACGCCCCGTGCGAGGATGCCCCGGTCGCTGATCAGGCTCACGATCCGCTTTCGGTCGATGGCGTGGTTGACGGCCCTGCGCACGTTCACCCGGTCGAAAGGCGGCATCTCGGTGTTCATGGAGAGGTACTGGATGGCGTTCAGGGGTTGATGGGCGACCCGTTTACTGAGGACGGGGTCTTTCATGACCCGAATGAAGTCTGCGTCCGGTATCCCCGTCGACGTGACGCTGGCGATGTCCAGCTCGCCCCGCTCGAACATCATCATGTGCAGGGTCTCGTCTCCGCCGACCATCAGTTCGATGGCTTCCAGCCGGACCTCGTCCGCCTGGTAGTAGGACGGATTCTTCTCGAGCTGCATGCGCGTTCCGCGCTGCCAGTCCGCCAGCACAAAAGGTCCCGCGCCCACGGGATGCCGCCCGAAGGTCTCGCCGCGCCGCTCCACTTCCTCCCGTGGAACGGCGTACGCGAAGGGCATGGCAATGCAGTACAGGAAGGGCAGGTCGGGATGGACCAGCTCGATCACCAGGGTCTCGGAATCGGGTGTGCGCAGGCCCTCGACCCGGTCCGCCGAACCGTCCTGAAACGCACGGGCACCGGCGATGTTCCGATAGAATCCTTGCCCCGGCGACTTGGTCGCGGGATCCAGAATCCGTTCGAGTGACCAGGCGAAATCTCCGGAGGTTATCGCCCGGCCGTTCGAGAACCGGATATCCCGGCGCAACTTGAAGGTAATGGTCCGGCCATCCTCGGAGACCGTCCACGAGCGCGCGTGCCAGGGAACCAGGTTCAGGTCGTCGTCATAGTCCACCAGTCCATGGAACAAGGCGCGCACCAGCGGCCAGGTCACTACGTCGTAGGCGATGGCCGGATCGAGCGATCGCGGGTCCGAAGGCACGGCGATCCGCAGAACGTTCTCCTCGGGGTGCAGACGGCTGGGAGGGGCGTCGCCGGAACAGGATACCGTGAGGAACAGCACCGCAAGGCAAACCGATGCCCAGGTCAGCGGACCAGGGGCGGCTACAACCGTGGATTGCTGCACCGTGGAATGCTGCACCGTGGATTGCTGCGCCCGTGTACCATTCATCGTCCCTGTCCCTCCTTCACGTAAGGATCCAGTACCTCCTGCAGTCCCTGGCCGAGCAAGTTGAATCCCACCACGGCCGCGACAATGAACAGGCCCGGAGCCATGGTGAGGTGTGGAGAGACAATGAAGTAGGGCTGTCCCTCTGCGATCATGGTACCCCACGACGGCGCGGGCGGCGGTACGCCGACCCCGAGATAACTCAGACCGGCGTCGAGCAGCACGGTGTTTGCCGTGGCGAGGGATCCAAGCACGATGATCAGGGGCAGGACGTTGGGCAGCAGGTGTCGTACCATGATGCGGAAATCCGAACAGCCGATGGCCCGGGATGACGTGACGAATTCCCGGTTCTTCAGGATCAGTACCTGGCTTCGTATAGTCCGGGCGATCCAGGTCCAGCTGACGAGCCCGATGACGATGAACACGCTGACCAGTCCGCGTTTCAGCGTGATATCCAGTACGTGCCAGTCCAGGGACTCGATGTGGATCTGGATCACGCGTCCATCCATCAGTCCGGCGAAGGCGATGGCCAGAAGCAGCCCGGGTATGGCCAGCATGACGTCGGTCCCGCGCATGAGCAGGGTGTTCACCCAGCCGCCGTGGTATCCCGCGAGCATGCCCACGGTTACCCCGACGCAGACGGCGATGAGCATGGCTACGATGCCGACAAGCAGGGAGATGCGGGTGCCGTGCACCAGACGGGCCAGCACGTCCCGCCCGAGTTGGTCCGTACCGAGGAAAAACCGGTCGCCGGGTGGGATGGGTAACCCGTCGGCGTCCAGACCGTCGGCCAGCTGCTGCATGGGGTCCTGCAGATAGCCCATTCCGGTCAGGAACGGGGCTGACAGCGCCAGGGCTGCCAGGAACAGGACAATGCCGCCGCCGGCGCAGACCATGCGGTGCTTCAGCATGCGCCGCAGGAAGGGCAGAGACGCCGGGCCGGTCTCTTCCGGCTCGACGGCGGTGGCGGATGAGGAAATGACGGTCATGGTATCGCTTTGTCCTTGAAACGCGCCGGTCCGCACAACCACAGGCACGAATCAGTCAGGCCGCTGGGTATTCCAGGCAGATACCGCTCCGTGACCGCGACGAGTCGCCGATCGCACGGAGCAAATCCTGGTAGAAACGCCGTTCTTCGGCGGACAGGACGATGAGGGCCTCATTCCCCCACAGGTCGGCCAGACACCGCCGGGCAGGCCTCGTCATCATGCGGTAATCCGATTTCCCGTACATGCCTGATTGATTGAGCAGGGGATCGTCCGCCAGCGTACCGCCCGTTCCAACAAGCAAAAGGTCGTCCTGCAGCCGGGATCCAACCGGGGCCACCAGCAGGTGAGCCGTGGAATTACGATGTGTCTTCAGCGTGATACTTACGTGCAGACGAGGCGCGGTCCCCGCCGCGGCTACATACACCCGGTGCAGAGGGGAATCCAGCAGTGCTTCGGCCTTTCGGCACGACTGGAATACGCACCACCACTTTGGCCACTTCCCACCTTCCGGCGAGGAGATCAGTCGAAGATACACCGGTTCCCCGAAATCGGCGTGGCGGCTCGTTTCAAGCATCGCCCGGAACCCGGCATCGGACCGGTGGATATCCGTGATGGGAATATCCGGATTACGCGTCCGTACGGGCAGCGGTCCGGCCGTTCGCACGCCGACACCATTTTCAACGAGGCGTGCCGCATCCGCGGCCATACCCCGGTAAGGTGAAAGGAACAGGGCCTGCCGGGGCCGGTACGCGTCGAGGGCGTTCGGCCGGGCGAACACCACGCCGTCCTGCCCTTCAGTGTACTCCTGAAATAGTGAAAGGTCCTGGCGGCTGCCGATAACCAGTCTCTCTATTCGCTTCACGTCGCCTCCCCGCCACACAGGGGCAGGCGCACCGGCCGGTTTCGCACGATGGATTCGTAACCCGCGAGCAGCACTTCCATGTGGTCCCGGGCGTCCCGGACGGTGAAGCGCGGTCTCGATCCGGTGTCCAGCGCGCGTACCAGGTCATCCAGGGCGGCGCGAGTGAATTCAGTCCCTGTGGAGGTCAGCAAGGTGGGGGGGCCGCTGTGCCACTGCATGGGATCATCTTCGTCGACGCTGTAATCGCCGTCCACGATGCGGCTTCTCAGGTGAGTGTCGATTCCGGGGCGTTTCCCGTCGATCCGTCCCGTTCTCTTCGTCCCGAACAGGTAGGCCAGGTTCGGTCCCCCGGCGCCATGGGAGGCGATGCCATTGCGCCCGGCGGAAAGGGTGGCCACCCGGCCGGACCGGTCCACGAGAGTCAGCGTCCCGAAGTCATCCGCGCCATGGGCGGCATGCTCGGGGAAGAAATAGGCGCCGCCCTGGCCGTATACCTCGACAATGGGGTCGAAGCATTGCTGCACCAGGGCCACGGCATAGGCGCCGACCGTCAGCAACTCGCGTTTGATGTCCGGGAATTTCCACCTGCCCGGCGGCAGGAAACCGGGTTTTCGCTGCGCATTCGAAATGGGCCGAGGTATCCCTTTTCCGAAGAGGAGGTCGACGTGCATCGCCGTCAATTCACCCAGGAATCCCCCGTCAATCATCTTTCTGCTCTGGTTGACCAAGTCGTTGTAAACGTAACTGGGAAGGATGGTTGTGACCTTTGACCTTTCTACGGCGTCGACCACGTCTCGGCATTCCTCCATGTTGGCGCCGATGTACTTATCGATCCACAGGTGCTTGCCCGCGCGAGCGGCCAGCCTGGCGATTTCGGCGCGGCGCTCGATCTCGTGACCGATGCTCACCACGTCGACCTCGTCCCGCTGAACGGCCGCCTCGATCCCATCCAGACAGGGCACGCCCAACTGTTTGGCCCAGGTCCGGTTCAGCGGTTTGAGATAGGTGTCGATGTCCGCGTCGTCCGCTACCCCGACGATGCGGATCCGGGGATGGTCCACGAAGGCGGGGACGAAACTGCTTTGATGGCTGTGCTTGCTGAAACTGACCAGCAGCACGCCGTAGACGCGGTCGGCCATGACGACTCCATTTCAACCATGATTTATGCGAGGATGTATGCGAACGTCCAAGATAATCCAGGTCATTACGAGTGACAACCAAAACAGGGATTCGAACAGGGCGGCCGATTTCGAACAGCACGGGCGAATTCGAACGATGCGGGCGACCAGTGGTCTTTCAACTTGTTTAACGCGCGAAGCACAGTAGATTAACCCACATCCCTATTCAGTAATTTCAATACCACATCCTCACCCCGTCATCAGCGAGAGAGGTACGCCATGGATGCCGTCCTGCGCGCGATATCCGATTTCATGTGGGGACCCTGGACGATCGGCGTGCTCGCCATCCTGGGTCTCATGCTCACCGTGGCCAGCAAGGGGGTCCAGTTCCGGAAGTTCGGCACGGCCGTCGGCCTCGTCATGCGGGGTGCCCTGCGCAGGGACAAGGGCGACCAGGAATCGGGAGACATCTCGCCCTTCCAGGCGCTGACCACCGCCATGGCGGCCACCATCGGCAACGGCAACATCGCGGGTGTGGCGACAGCCATCGCGGTGGGCGGCCCGGGCGCGGCCTTCTGGATGGCGGCCATGGCGCCCCTGGGCATGGCGACGAAGTACGCGGAAACCGTGCTGGCCCTGCGGTACCGGGGAAAGACGCGGGACGGCCTTATGCTCGGCGGCCCCATGTCCTATCTGAAGGAGGGGCTTAATCTTCCCACCATCGGCGTAATCTTCGCCCTATGCGCCACGCTGGGCGGCCTGGGCGGCGGGAACATCAGCCAGGCGAACTCCATCGCCCTGGTCATGGACTCCCAGTTCCATGTGGCCAAGTGGATCACCGGCGCATTGCTGACCGGCATCCTGGCCGTCGTCATCATCGGCGGGATCAAGCGAATCGGCCTGGTCGCGGAAAGGCTCGTGCCCACCATGGTGCTCGTATACGCCGCCAGCGTGGTCTACGTCGTATTCACCCATTTCAGCGCGCTACCGGCAACCCTCTGGCTGATCGTGGAAAGCGCCTTCACTCCCGTGGCGGCGATCGGTGGTTTCGCCGGGGTCACGGTAGCCCGGACGATACAGTACGGCATCCGGCGCGGCGTCATCTCCAGCGAAGCCGGCCTCGGCAGCGCGGGGATCGCCCACAGTGCCGCTCAGACGAACAACCCGGTGCGCCAGGGATACATATCCATGATCGGCGTCTTCATCGACACGATCGTCGTCTGCTCCATGACCGCGGTTACGGTGGTCATCGCCGGCGTGTGGCACAACGGCGAGATCAGCACCGCCCTCGTGGCTTCCGCGCTGAACACCACCATCCCCTTCGGCGGCGCCATCGTCGCACTCTGCTCCCTGATGTTCGGGTTCACGACCATGGTCACCTGGTCCTACTATGCCGAACAGGGGCTGCGGTTCGTGACGGACTCCCGGGGCGTGGTGCTGGGCATCCGGATCACCTGGTGCGCGGCCGCCTTCTTCGGGGCCGTTTATGAAGCCCGGGTGATCTGGGACCTTGGTGATATCATGGTCGCCTGCATGATGTTTCCCAATCTCGTCGGATTGATCGGCCTGACCCGCGAAATACGCGTGGTAACCGGCAACGAACAGGCTGCCGGGGCCGCTTGACGAGGAAGCGTCTAACGGGTATATTACCGGTGGGTTGGAACGGTGCGAAAAAAACCGAACCATTTTACGTTCCGGAGCCTCTTAGTATAGTAGACGGTATCGACAGCGCTACCCTCGCTCCACATGTACTCGAGCCCAAAATGCGGGATGCATGAAATGGCACACACGGCCGACGGACTCCTCATCGAAAGCGTGCTGAACGGCTGTTCGGACGAATTCGAGAAGCTGATGAAGCGGTACGACCGCGAGATCAGGCGTATCGTAGGTGCCATGGTTACGAACCGCCAGGACAGGCAGGATATCGTACAGGATATCTGGCTTTCCGTTTACCAGCGGCTGTCGTCCCTGCGCGACCCGGAGCGGTTTCCGCAGTGGCTGCGCGCCATTGCGCGTAACCGGTGCCTCGCCCACGTGGGGGACCGGAAGCACCGGGAATTGGCCTGGACGGAGGTCCAGCCGGAGGAAGGCGCCGTAAGCGTCTGGCCGGGCGATGAGCACCTGGACCGGGCAAAGCGCCGCAGCGTGCGGAAAGCCGTAGCGACATTGTCGCACGCACTCGGCCGGACCGTCGCAATGTACTATTTCACCGGTTATTCCTGTGACGAGGTCAGCTCGCGGATGAACGTCCCGGTGGGCACCGTGAAGCGCAGGCTCTCGGAAGCGCGAAGCAAGCTGCGGAGCATGTTCAGGGACTGGTCGCATTTGCCTGCCGAAGGCGGCCTGGATCTCCGCCACCTGATCGTCGCCGCTCCGATCTGCACCAGTTTCTGAATTCGCCGACCAACCCCCGAACGAACCGAGGTCTTCAACAAGTCATGTCCCAACCACCGCAGGATCGAAATCAGCACCCGCCCCCGGACCAACGACAGCCCCACCCCAGAAACGACCGGCAGCCACCGCCCGACAAGACGAGGAAGAACCGCTCGATCCTGATCTGGCTCGTGCTCTTCCTGTTCTTCCTGATGGCCGCGCAATTCCTGCCCAGGCGGGGCGATAACGCGGTAACGGTATCGTACACGCAGTTCCAGCAGTTCCTAGAAGCCGACAATATCGAGCAGGTCACCATCACCGAGAAGCTGATCACGGGCACGCTGCGACAGAACTCGTCGACCGTAGTCGAAGGCGCGAACCAGAGCCTTCGTGAGTTCAAGGTATACATCCCCTTCGACGACCCGGAGCTGGTGGCCGATCTCATGGCCAAAAATGTCATGGTCACGGCCGAACCGGAGGCCACCAACTGGGTGGGCTACCTCATCGCTGCCCTGCCCTGGCTGCTGCTCATCGGGTTCTGGATCTTCATCCTGCGCCAGATGCAGTCAGGCCAGCGCGGCATGTTCTCCTTCGGAAAGAGCCGGGCCAAGATGATCGTGGAAGACCGGCCCTCCATCACCTTCGCCGACGTGGCCGGCGTACTCGAAGCCAAGCGCGACCTGCAGGAGATCGTGGAGTTCCTGAAGAACCCGGACAAGTTCCACGCCCTGGGCGGCCGGATTCCGAAAGGCGCCCTGCTGCTGGGCCCGCCGGGCACAGGGAAGACCCTGCTCGCCAAGGCCGTCGCAGGTGAGGCGGGCGTGCCCTTCTTCAGCATGAGCGGATCGGACTTCGTGGAGATGTTTGTCGGTGTAGGTGCCTCCCGCGTGCGGGACCTTTTCGAACAGGCCCGCCAGAACGCTCCGTGTATCATCTTCATCGATGAAATCGACGCCATCGGTCGACACCGGGGCGCCGGACTCGGCGGCGGGCACGACGAGCGGGAACAGACCCTGAACCAGTTGCTGGTGGGGCTCGACGGTTTCGAGAAAACGGACTCCATCATCGTGATCGGCGCGACGAACCGTCCGGACGTGCTCGATCCCGCGCTGCTCCGCCCCGGCCGCTTCGACCGGCACATCGTCGTCGACCGGCCCGACGTGGTGGGACGGGAGAAGATCCTGGAGATCCACGTTAAGAGCCGCAAGATCCCCCTCGACGATTCGGTCAGGCTGGATGTACTCGCCAAGGGCGTGCCCGGCATGGTGGGCGCGGACCTGGCCAACATGGTGAACGAGGCGGCGCTCATCGCGGCGCGGTACGATCGCGCTTCCGTAACCAGCGAAGACTTCGAAGAAGCCAAAGAAAAGATCATGATGGGATCGAAGCGCCAGCTCGTCATCAGCGACAAGGAGCGGGAGATCGTGGCCTATCACGAGGCCGGCCACGCCCTCGCCTTCGAACTCATCCCCGAAATCGACCCCCTGCACAAAGTGACGATACTGCCACAGGGCAGGGGCCTTGGCGTGACCATTCCTCTGCCGGAGGAACGCTACCTCCAGTCCCGCTCCTATTGCCTGGGCACGATGTCCGCGGCCCTGGGCGGCCGGGCGGCCGAGCAGATCGTCTTCGGCGAAGTGACCTCCGGCGCGCAAAGCGACATCGAACAGGTCACCCGCATCAGCCGCCACATGGTATGCGACTGGGGTATGAGCGAAGAACTCGGTGCCACGGCGCTGGGCGAGAAGGAGCACGAGGTCTTCCTCGGCCGGGACATCGCCCACCAGCCGAACTACAGCGAGACCACCGCCCATCGCATCGACCAGGAGATCCAGCGTTTCGTGACCGAGGCGGGAGAACGCGTCGAGAAACTGCTCAAGGACCACGAACCCCAGCTTCACGTCGTGGCCAAGGCCCTCCTGGAACGAGATTCTCTCTCACGGGACGAGGTGGCCGCGCTCATCGAAGGCAAGACCCTGCCCCCGAAGGAAGATGACAACGCCGGATCGAAGGATGGCGACGCCGAGTCGAAAGATGGCGACGCCGAGTCGAAGGATGGCGTACCGGATACTAGCGACCAGGAGGACGGCGCGGGCGCCGCGGAGGAGACGCATAAGGAAGTCGTGCAGGGCGATGCCGCGGAGGCCACGGAAAAGCCACCTGCGGAAGAAGCGACTGCTGAAACGCCGCCCACGGATGGCAACGGCGTCGCAGCGGTGGACGGGTCGGACCGGTCGGACGGGTCGGACCGGTCGGATGGGTCGGACGAGGCACCGGTAACGGCACCCGAACTCGATGAAACTGTGGAAACGTCGAAGGGGCGTTAACGCACGGGCGTTGAGCCGGACATACTACAGGCCGGATGAAGATCGAAAACCGGGGGCGAGAGATGCATCTCACGTCCCCGATTTCTTATTGAGCGAAGATGGAATCAGACAGGAAATCACACCGTGGGGCCTTGCACACCGTCGAACGCATCGGTGATACCATACGCCGTCCTGTCAATCGATGGACACCGGCTGTGCACGGCCTGCTAAGGCATCTTGAAGATAGAGGATTGCAAGGCGTTCCCCGGTTACTTGGAGTAGACGACGAATATGAAACACTATCCTGGATTGAAGGGGAACCCGGAACCAGACCATGGCCTGAAGTACTGAGGACGGACAGTGGTATTGAACAGATATCCGAATTTTTGAAATCCTTCCATCACCTGGTGAAAGACTACGTCCCATCTGAAACAGCCGGGTGGTGTGTCCCGAATCTGTGGTGGCAACCCGGGTTGATCATACGCCACGGGGATCTCGGACCTTGGAATACCATCTGGGCTGATGATGTACTGCAAGGAGTTATTGACTGGGATTTTGCTGAACCTGGCGAAACGATAACGGATATCGCACAACTCGCCTGGCATCTTGTACCGCTGCGTGGTGGTGGTTTCTGGTCGAAAGCCGGTTTCGAGGAACCGCCTGAACTGCGGAATCGCCTGCATGTGCTATGCGAGGCTTACGGTGAGTTCGGCCCGAATAGCGTGATTCAAGCCCTCCTCGACCTTCAGAAAACGGAGATCTCGAGGATATCTACGTTGGGGAGATCCGGTGTCGAACCCTGGCGTACTTTTTTTCGTCGGGGAGACCTGGAAGTTACGACGAGAGAAAGAGACTGGCTAAAGATGGAGTGCAGAAGCCTGGTATAAGACGAGCCTGTTGACCTCAATATCGAAAAAGCCCGGCGGAGATCGCCCCGCCGGGCTTTTTGTTAAAACAGATGGTTTTGAACCGGACTACCAGTTGATCCGGCCCACATCCTTGGCCGATTGGATTTCGCCGGGCGAAACGCCTACGCGTCAGCTGGACTTTGCCAGCACGTCCTTAAGCGTCTGCAGAAACACCTCGGTTTCGGCCTCCGTACCTGCAGAGACCCTGATCCAGGTCCGGAATTCCCGCTGCCGCCGGGAACTGATCCAGACGTTTCTCGCGCGCATTTCCCGGACCACCTGCATGGCCGGGCGCTTCAGATCAGCCATTACGAAGGTGCCCTGGGACGGCAGGTATTCGATCCCCATCTCGTCGAATGTGGCGTAACACCGCTTCTTGAAATCCCAGACCGCCTCGCGGGACTTCTGCAGGTGTTCAAGGTCGCGTACCGCGGCGGCGCCGGCCACGGTGGCCAGGGCGTTCGGCGACTCCTGGTAGTACTTCCGCAATTCGTCCTGGATCTTCTGCGAGGCGACGCAGTACCCCAGTCTCACGGCAGCCAGCGCATAGGCCTTTGAGAAGGTCCTGACCACGGCCACGTTGTCATACTTGACCGCCAGCGGGACCGCCGAAGGAATTGGATCCTGCTCCACGAAGTGCAGGTAGGCCTCGTCGATGACCACGATGGTGGTAGCCGGGAGCTTGTTGACGAAAGCTTCGATTTCGTCGGGCTGCAGCAGCGTACCCGTGGGGTTGTTCGGATTGGTGATGACGACCAGCGACGTCCTGTCGGACGCCAGGGCGGCCATTCCATCGAGGTCGTGCTTGTATTCCGGCGTCATCGGTGCCCGGATGATGTTGACGTCGACGCCGAACATGTCGTTGTAATCACTGGCGGAACGGGAAATGGACCCGTATCCATACTCCGCTTCGATGACTTCGCCGCCATTGCGACTGAGATAGGCCAGGCAGAGCAGGTCCAGGATGAGACTGGATCCCGGAGTCAACATGAAGGGACCGGGAGGCGGCCTGAAAAACGAGCGCCGCATGGAATTGTCCGGCTCGGGCAGTTCCACCCCGTCGAAGGTCGACAGGGCCTGCATCAGATCGCTCAGGTCCGTACCGTAGCGGTTGACGCCGAACATCCGGTTCGCCATGGCCTCGATGGCCCGGGGCGACGGTCCCAGCGGGTTCTCGTTCAGGCTCATACGTACGAGACCCGGCTGCACACCGACGCCTCTGATGGCTTCGATGGTGGGCCTTCCGCCCGTGATCAACTGGGTGGCCATGGCCATTCTGTCCGACATGGACAGGGCGATACCGGCCGTTCCGGCCGCCAAAGCGCCTTTCATGAAGCCCCGGCGAGACCACGCTTTCATGGCCGTCTCTGACGCGTGCATATTTGACTCCTCGGGTTATCTGGGTTGATGCAGTTACAGTAGATTCGGTCGTGCCAATATGAGTGTGTACAGTCCTTTTTCCTACAAAAAACCGATCGCATCTCTTCAATATTCCGGTCGCGGAAGGCAGCGGTATCACCTTGACAGACCTTCGAAAGGGTCGTTAAAATGACCCTGTATGCAAGACCTTCTCCTTGATGTTTCACACCTATCAGCCGTGATCCCCACAGACGACGGTCCCGTCCGGGCCGTACGGGACGTCTCGTTCCGGATCAGGCGCGGCAGAACCCTTGGCGTGGTGGGTGAAAGCGGGTGCGGAAAGAGCATGATGGGCCTCTCCCTCATGCGGCTGGTTCCTAAACCGGGGTACGTGGAAGGAAAGATCATTTACCATGAAAGGGAAAACGGGGCGACCGTCCACATACACGAACTCGAGCCGGGGGGCGATGCCATGCGCCGGATCCGGGGCCGCAGGATCTCCATGATCTTCCAGGAGCCCATGACCGCCCTCAACCCCGTATACACCGTGGGTAATCAGATCGGCGAGGCGCTGCGCCTTCACCACGGCATGGACCGGAAGGCCGCCCGGGCCCGCGCGGTGGAGGCCCTGTCCGAAGTCGGTATTCCTGGCCCCCTGCAACGGGTGGACGAGTATCCCCACGAGCTATCCGGTGGCATGCGGCAGCGCGCCATGATCGCCATGGCCCTGTCGTGCGGCCCCGAACTCCTGATCGCCGACGAGCCCACCACGGCGCTGGATGTGACCATACAGGCGCAGATCCTAGAACTGCTCAAAGAGCTGAAAGACAACCTGAACATGGCCATCGTGATGATCACCCACGACCTGGGCGTCATCGCAGACATGGCCGACGAAATCATGATCATGTACGCGGGGCAGATCGTCGAATACGGATCACCGGAGCGGATTTTCTACCAGCCCGCCCATCCGTACACCCGGGCGCTGCTGGAATCGGCGCCGCGGATCAACCGGGATAAGGCTTCGCAACTGTCCACGATCCCGGGCACGGTTCCGTCTCCGCTCAACCTGCCGGAAGGATGCGCTTTCGCGCCTCGGTGCCGTTTCGCGACGGAGCAGTGCGCCTCTGATCCACCGGTTGAGGAAGTCGAGATTGGACACCAGGCCCGGTGCTGGCACCTCGACCGTGTCGCATTGGACCGTTAGCAAAGCGGGATGCCTGTTATGGAAACCATCCTCGACGTCCGGAACCTGAAGAAGCACTTTCCGATCCGAAAAGGACTCTGGCGGCGCAAGCGCGGCGACGTCCGGGCGGTGGACGGCGTCGATTTTCAGTGCGGCACCGGGGAGACCCTCGGTCTGGCGGGAGAGAGCGGCTGCGGCAAGACCACGCTGGGACGGTGCGTGCTGAAAGCGATTCCGCTTACGGACGGCGATATCTTCTTCGGTGCGGAACGGGTGAATCTCAGTCCCCTGGACCGACGCGAAATGCGTCCCTACCGTCACCGCATGCAGATGGTGTTCCAGGACCCGAACTCGTCCCTCAACCCCCGGATGACGGTGAGCGACATCGTGGGGGAACCGCTCCGGGTGAACGGGCTGGCACGCGGGTCCGAACTGGAGGACCTCGTGGCCGGCCTGCTCGCCGACGTGGGGCTGAACGCTGCAGACATGCGCCGCTATCCCCACGCCTTCAGCGGAGGGCAGCGCCAGCGCATCGGCATCGCCCGGGCCCTGTCCCTCCGGCCCGAACTGATCATCGCGGACGAGCCAGTATCGGCCCTGGACGTATCCGTGCAGTCCCAGATCCTGAACCTTCTGGCCTCGCTCAAGGATCGCATGGGCCTGTCCTACATTTTCATCACCCACGACCTGAGCGTGCTGCAGCACATAAGCGACCGGGTGGCGATCATGTACCTCGGCCGGATCGTGGAAACGGGTCCCGCCGAGCAGGTTTACCACCATCCGCTGCATCCCTACACGGAGGCGTTGATCTCCGCCGTTCCCGTTGCGGATCCCGCGGTACAGAAGAAACGGACACGTGTCGCCCTGACCGGCGATGTGCCCGATCCCGCGTCGCCCCCTAAAGGTTGTCATTTTCATCCGCGGTGCCGGCATGCCACGGACCTGTGCAGGGAAGCGGAACCGGAACTAAAGACCTATCCCGGAGGCGTCAAGGCGGCGTGCCACTACAGCGACACGTTGACTCTTCAGGGCATTTGACCGGGGCTGGTGTATCAATTCGGAGTCCAGGATGAGAATCGGTGAGAAAAACTTGCTGACGAGCCTGCTGCTGGCGGCCCTGACCGGGCTGGCGGCCTGTGCCGGCGGCGGGTCTGCACCGGACCTGACGGTTGAGGGGGCTGCATCGGACGCGCCGGTTTCCGATCCCGCGGCCCGGACGTCGCTGGAAGCGCCCGAACTGGCCGCCCGGACCCCGCTGGAAGCGCCCGAACTGGCCGCCCGGGTGGCGGCGGGCACCCTGCCGCCCCTCCACGAGCGGATCCCGGCCAACCCGCTCGTGGCCAGAAACGACTATGAGGGGTACGATGGGCCCGGGGTCTACGGCGGAACCTGGCGCAAGTTCCACAACAACACCGATCTCGGCTCATGGAAGATGATCGCCGGATACGCCCCGCTGATCCGGTGGAACCGGCTGACCACGGGCCTCGAACCGGGTCTTGCGGAGTCATGGACGTTTAACGAGGACGGCACGGAACTGACACTCAAGCTGCGCGAGGGCGTCCGCTGGTCCGACGGCCATCCCTACACCTCGGCGTCCTTCCGCGCCTGGTACGACCTGTGTCTCGACGACCGCCACCGGTACCCGCCGCCCGTCTGGTGCCTCGTGGACGGCAAGCCCATGGTGGTCGAAACGCCGGACGACTACACCATCGTCATGAAGTTCGCCGGACCCAACTGGCTGGTGCCCCTGTGGCTGGCGACCGGGTTCTGGTGGAGCGAAGAGTACAACGTGCCGGAACACTACATGAAGCAGTTCCACCCGGACCACAACGACGACGTGGACGATTTCGTCCTCTACGAGAAGCGCAGACTGCCCCAGCGCAATCCCGACCAGCCCTCCCTGTGGCCGTGGACCATTTCCCGCATCGAAAAGGGCGGCTTCCGGGTGATCCTGGAACGCAATCCCTATTACTACGTCGTGGACGACGACGGCCGGCAGCTCCCCTACATCGACCAGGTGGTCACGACCCTGGTCCCCGAAGCCCAGATCCGGGTCCTGCGGGTGCTGGCCGGCGAAGTGGACTGCCAGTTCCGCGATATGGAACTCCGGGACTATTCCCTTTTCATGGAAGGACGGGAGAAAGGGGATTACCGCGTCAAGTTATGGGAAAGCGCTTCCGGAGCGGATCCGGCGATCAACCTGAACTGGTCGGATAACGACCCGGTCCTCCGCGGCCTGATCCGGGATCAGCGGTTCCGCCAGGCGCTCGCCGCGGCCATCGACCGCGAGAAATGCAACGCCGTCGCCTTCAAGGGCCTCGCACAACCCCAGGCCGCCACGGTGAGCGAGGAGGGCTGGCATTTCATGGATCCGGAGGGCGTGCGATTGTTCGACCTGTGGAAGGCCACCGACGCGGACTACGACATTCCGAAGGCGAACCGGCTGCTGGACGAGATGGGACTCACCCGCCGCGACGCCGAGGGATACCGGCTCCGTCCCGACGGCCAGCGTCTGAGCCTCGTGCTGGACGCACCGGCCGCGGCGCACGTCGCCCACGAAAACGACGTGGCCCTGATCGTGGCCGAGGGCTGGCGGGAGTTAGGGTTGGAGGTTATCGTATACACGCCGCCGGGCGCCGAGCTGAGACTGCGGCGCGACCTCGGCGAGTTCACCGTCCATCTCCACGGCGAGGCCGAAATGGACCTGTTCACCTACCCCGACTGGGTATTCCCGACGATGGGAAAATACTGGCATCCCAAGGTGGGGAAGTGGTACGAGACGGGCGGGGAAAGGGGCGAGGCCCCGACGGGCGTCATGGTCGATCTCCTTGATCTCTACGACCGGATCAAGCGCGAGAAAGACCTGGAGGCCCGGCACCTGCTGGTGCAGGACGCCGTGCGGATCCACATCGAGCACGGCCCGTTCCACCTGGGCACCGTGGCCCGGACACCCAAACCCGTCATCGTGAAGAACAACTTCCACAACGTTCCAGACGGCGGTATTCTCGGCCCCTGGGCCGTCGTGGGGCCCGCGACGAGTTTTCCAGAGCAGTTCTATATCGAATGATCAACTACGTCATCAAGCGCTGTCTACTGGCCATCCCGACCCTCCTGGCCATCTCGATGATCGGCTTCGTCATCATCCAGTTGCCCGAGGGCGACTTCCTGGACCGCAAGATCCAGGAGCTGGAGGAGATGTACGGCGACAGCAGCTCGATCGCGCGCATCGACGAACTGCGTGAACGCTACGGCCTGGACCGGCCCATGTGGCAGCAGTACGTGAGCTGGATCTCGGGGTTCGTCGTGGGGGATTTCGGCGAATCCTTCGAGTACGAGCAGGAAGTCAACCAGCTGATCTGGGACCGGCTGGCCTTCACCGTGCTCATCGCCCTGGGCGCCCTGTTGTTCACCTACGCCGTGGCCATCCCCATCGGCATTTACTCGGCCACCCACCAGTACCGCCTGTCCGACAACGTGCTGTCCTTCATGAGCTTCATCGGCATGTCCATGCCGGGATTCCTATTGGCCCTCGCCCTCCTGGTCTTCGTGTTCGAGATCTACCGGATACCCCTGTTCGGTCTCTTCTCGAGCGAGTACGAAGGCGCGCCCTGGACCTGGGACAAGCTAGTCGACTTTTTGAAGCACCTCTGGATCCCGGTCATCGTGGTGGGCATCAACGGCACGGCCGGCCTGATGCGCATCATGCGCGGCAACCTGCTGGACGTCCTCGGCCAGCCTTTCGTCCAGACGGCCCGCGCCAAGGGCCTCAAGGAGTCCGTCGTCGTCATCAAGCACGCGGCGCGCATCGCCATCAACCCGCTGATCACGATCCTGGGCATGAGCCTGCCGAACATCCTCTCCGGGGCCACCATCGTGGCGATCGTCCTGGGCCTGCCGACCGTGGGACCGCTGCTGCTCCGGGCCCTGGTCGCCGAGGACATCTACCTGGCCGGCACTTTGCTGATGATGTTCAGCCTGCTCCTGATCATCGGCAACATCCTGGCGGACATCGCGCTGGCCTGGGCCGATCCGAGGATACGGTATGACTAGCCGGAGCAACGCCATGAACACGACCACGGCCGATCAGACGCAGGAAGCAACCGTCCAGGACTCGGGCTATCTCAGCTACCGGACGCTGATCTGGCGCAGGTTCCGGAAAAACCGGATGGGCATCGCGGCGGGGGTGGTCCTGGGCCTGTTCTACTTCGCGGCCCTGTTTGCCGGTACTTTTTCCCCCTACGACCACAACGAAATCCGGATCCAGGTCCGGTACCTGCCGCCCCAGGACCTGCATTTCGACTGGTCCGGCGGTTTCTACGTAAACGGCCTGACTTCCACGCAGAACCCGGTGACGCTGGAACTGGAGTACGAGACGGATCCGTCCCGGCAATACCCGGTCCGGTTCCTGTCACGGGACGCCAGCGGAGACTTCAGGTTGATGCATTCCGAGGGTCCCATGTACCTCCTCGGCACGGACCGCATGGGCCGCGACCTGCTCTCCCGCATGATCCACGGCGGCCGCGTATCGCTTACCGTGGGGATCATCGGCGTGTTCCTCAGCCTGATCCTCGGATCCGTTCTCGGCACGCTCTCCGGCTACTTCGGCGGCTGGATCGACCACGCCCTGCAACGCGTCGTCGAGATCCTGGCCTCCTTTCCGCCGATCCCCCTCTGGATGGCCCTGGGGCCGGCAGCGCCGCCCCC
>JAPPBT010000088.1 GCA_026702745.1 Gemmatimonadota bacterium | reverse complement strand
GAACAGGGCATTAAGTGGTCGGAAGAAGAGCTTCAGCGTACCGTGGACGTCTACCGGGATCTGACGCGGTCGATAGTGCCCCAGGACCCCGAGTTCATCGTGTTTCCTGAGACGGCGATGACCTTCTGGCTGGAAAGCCCGGCTTATGAAGCGTACAACGAACAGGTGCACGCGTTGACCGAGGAGGCGGGGGTTCCGCTGCTTACCGGGGCGCTGGGTTACCGTCCCGGTGAAGAAGACATCTACAACAGCGCCTTCCTGTTGCTGCCCGAACGAGGTATCGTGAGTTCCTACAGCAAGATGCACCTGGTGCCCTTTGGTGAATACCTGCCGTTTCCGAGTATGTTTTCCTTCCTTTCCGGGCTGACCGGCGCGATCGGCGACCTCACGCCGGGGGACGAACTGACCGTGATGCCGCTCACCGGGCAGGATATGCGTGTTGGCACGGTCATCTGCTACGAATCCATCTTCCCGGACCTGGTCAGAAGATTCCCGCTGAACGGCGCCGACGTGCTCGTGGTCATGACCAACGACGCCTGGTTCGGGACCTCATCGGCACCCGCCCAGCATTTCTCCATGGCGGTGCTGCGCGCCGTGGAAAACGGCACGCCGATCATCCGGGCGGCGAACACGGGGATATCGGGGTTCATCTCCGCCACGGGCGCCATCTATGGCACCACGCCCATGATGGTCGCCACAACCACCGTTGCGAACGTGCATCCGAACCGGGGCGGGGTTACATTTTACACCCGTTACGGCGACGTATTCGCCCTTCTTTGTTGCGTGCTGGCCGTCGTCGCGGCGGCCCTGGCGGGCAGCAGGACCGTCAGCCTCTTCAGGCGTCCACCGAAATGACCAGGCCAACCCGGCCGCACGCACAGACCAGGCCGTCCGGGCAGACCACATTATCCGGGCTTTCGATGCTGATCAGGCTCTCCGGCAGACTATGCTGTCCAGAAAGCACGGCTGCTTTCTTCACCCTCGCGGATGGAACCGGGCGTACACGTCCTTGAGATATTCGCGGTCCACGTGGGTATAGATCTGCGTCGTGGCGATATCCACGTGGCCCAGCATTTCCTGGACGGCACGGAGATCGGCGCCCCCTTCCAGGAGATGGGTGGCGAAGGAATGTCGCATGGTATGGGGACTGACTTTCTTTTCGAGGCCCGCCAGTTCCACGTAGGTATCCATGATCTTCCATAGGCCCATGCGGGACAGCCGGCCGCCGCGGGCGTTCAGGAAGAGCAACTCGCCGCTCTTCGATGAGGCCAGGGCGGGGCGGACCTTGTGCAGGTAGTTTCGAATCACGTTGATCGCCTGGCGGCCCACGGGAACCAGGCGCTCTTTGCCGCCCTTCCCGAAGATGCGCGCCAGCCCGGTGTCGAAGAGGAGATCGGGCCGCCTGAAATCCAGCAGTTCGGACGCGCGGAGGCCAGTGGCGTACATGAACTCGAGGATCGCCCGGTCTCGCAGTCCCAGTGACGTCGTGTGATCGGGTTGTTCGAGCAGCGTCCTGATCTCTTCCCGGCTCAGGACGACTGGAAGGCGGCGGGGCTGCTTGGGCACCCGGACGTGCTCGGTCGGATCGGCGGTGGCCAGTCCCTCGCCGATGAGGAATCGGTGGAAGATCCGTACCGCCGATACGTGCCGCGCGATGCTCGAAGGCGCGAGCCCGCGGCGGCGCAGGTACGTGATGAATCCCTGCACGTCCTGGCGCGTGGCGTCCGAGAACGAAGCGATCCCCCGCCGGTCGAGGTGGTCCTTGTAGGAGGTCAGGTCGCGGCGGTACGCCTCGTGGCTGTTCGGCGACAGCCCCCGTTCGATGAGCAGGTGGGTAAGGAAATCGTTCAGTTCATTCATGACGCGCGCCGATCTTTCCCCGGGAGAGGTCGGGAACGAGGTATCTCACCTGCGCGGTCAAACATTTCCCGCCGGCCCGTGCCCTTACGCGGCGGCGCACTCCGCCCGTGCTTACGCGGCAGCGCACTCCGCCCGTGCCCGGTCGGCATGCGCTTTCATGTACGCGATCGAGTAGGCGTAGCCGATCCGGCCGTCTCCCGCCATCTCGGGGATGTGGTCGGGGATCATGACCCCGTAGAAACCGGTCTCTTCCAGGACACGTGCGGCCTGGTACATGTCGAAGTACCCGTTGTCGATGAAGGTCTCCACGAAATGCGGCAGGGGCTGGTCCACGTTCCGGTAGTGGACCTTGAACACCTTGCCCTGTTCGCCGAAGTGGCGCAGCGATTCCTCCACACCCTTGCCCATCAGCGATCCGCCCTCGAGCCAGCAGCCGACGCAGAAGCAGAGCCCTACGTTCGGGCTGTCGGCGATTTCCATGGCCCGGTAGTAACCGTCGTAACTACTGAAGATACAACGGGGGATGCCGCCGAGTTCCGGCTGGGGAGGATCGTCCGGATGGATGCCGATCCGGACGCCCGCTTCCTCGGCGACCGGTGCGACTTCCCCAATGAAATGGGCGAAATTGTCCCAGATTTCGTCCTCGCTGTACACCCGACCGTGGGTCAACGGCATCCTGAACATCCGCCCGCCCCAGTGGCCTTCCTCGGCTTTCGCCAGGTCGAATCCCCGGGCCGGCGCGCCGCCGCGGGTCGTCTCCCGCTCCGTACTCCAGATCCCGTTCCCCATGTGGGCATAGGTCGTATAGGGAATGCCGGCCCGGCCGAGGTCGCGTATGTAGCGCTTGTACTGTTCCACCTTCGCGTCCCGGTTCGGCAGGTTGAGCACGATGGCGTCCTGGTTGTGCACGTCGCTGTTCCCGAAACCGTAGATCTTGATGCCGGCTTCCTCGTAGATCTCCCGCCGGCTCATGAAATAGTCGTAGTTGGCGTGTTCGCCATCCGTCCAGAGACAGACGTATTCAATACCCAGTTGCCGGGCGAACTGCAGGTCCTCCTGCGAAGGTTCGGGAGACATCTGTCCCGCGATCTTGAGGCCGGGTTCTATTTCCATTAGCGCCATGAGAGGCTCCTAAAATGAAAGTTTCCGTTTCGTATTTGGACTTGTGGGGTATTATATTCGACGTTCCCGGAATTGTGAAACGAATTATCGAAAAGGAGATTGCGGTCCATGGGCATTCCGAGCCGGACGGTCCCGAACTTCGTCCTGACCCTCGTCCTGATCCTCGTACTGGTCCCCGTCCTGCTCCAGCCGGTCCCGGCTTACCCACAGGGCATTACGACCGCGGCCCTCTTCGGCAGGATTCTGGACGACTCCGGTGCGCCGCTTCCCGATGCTACGGTGGTTGCCCTGCACGAGCCGACGGGTGTCTCCTCCGGCGTCTTTTCCCGTGCCGACGGGCGGTACAACATCGCGGGCTTGAGGACCGGCGGTCCGTACGAGATCCGGGTCAGCTACATCGGGTATCGCACCGCCGTCCGGCAGGACATTTTGCTGACCATGGGCCAGAGCCTGCGTGCTGATTTCCAGCTGGACAGGGACCTCATCGAGGCCGGGGAAATCACCGTTACGGCCCACCGGGACGAGGTGTTAAACGCGTCGAACACTGGTACCGAGACCCACGTTTCGGCGATCGAGATCGCCCGTCTGCCCTCGATCGCGCGGAGCATACAGGACTACACTCGGCTGGCGCCCGAGGCCGCTTCGAAGGCGGGCGGTCAGAGCATCGCGGGCAAGAACAACCGCATGAACAACTTCCAGGTGGACGGCGCGGTCCTGAACGACGCCTTCGGGTTGACGGGCGAAGGGCTGCCCACGGGCCAGGTGGACGCCCAGCCGATCAGCCTGGACGCCATCGAGGAATTCCAGGTGCATGTGGCGCCCTTTGACGTGCGCTCCGGCGGTTTCGCGGGAGGGCTCATCAACGCGGTGACGCGCAGCGGAACGAACCGCTTCCGGGGTTCTCTGTACTGGTTCGGCCGGAACGAATCCCTGGTGGGAGACCTGGACGGGGACGAATTCGGGGATTTCACCGACTACCAGCTCGGATTCCGGCTCGGCGGCCCGGTGGCCAGGAACCGGGCGTTCTTCTTCGTCAACGGAGAGTTGCGGCGCCGTTCGAGCCCTTCGAGCGCGGGTCCCGCGGACTCGGACCAGCCCATCCGCTTCGGGGGAAACTCAGCCGATCTGCAGCGGATCGTGGACATCGCCCGCGAGAAGTACGGTTACGACGCCGGCGGATACGACCCTTACTCACAGGATACGCGGAACGAAAAGATCTTCGCGCGGCTGGATGTCAACCTTTCGCCCGGGCACCGACTCACCCTGCGCCACAATCTGGTGAACGGCGACCTGGACGACGGGCTGAACCGGGGACGCACCCTCTTCACGCTTACCAGCAACCAGTTCAAGCGCGACAACGTCACCCATTCTTCGGTCGTGCAGCTCAACAGCACATTCTCCCGCAGCCTGGCCAATGAAGCGCGGATATCCTACAGCCGCGTGCGGGACAAGCGGTCCCCGCTGTCCGCTTCCTTTCCCCAGGTCGGGATCGATCTCGAGGAACCGGGCGGCGCGTTCCTCGGCGAGGTTCGGCTCGGCGTGGAACGGTTCTCCCAGGCCAACACGCTGGACCAGGACACCTTCGAGTTCACCAACGACCTCCACCTGTTCAGGGCGGATCACACCATAACAATCGGCACGCACAACGAGTTCGTCTCTTTCGACAACCTGTTCATCCAGGACTACTACGGGGCCTACGAGTTCGACGGTATCGAGGCCTTCGAACAAGGCACCCCCACCCGCTACCTCCTGAGCCGGTCCAGCGTGCCCGGCGTCGAACAGCCCCGCGCCGCCTGGGACTACGTGCAGCTGGGATTCTACGTCCAGGACAGCTGGAAAGTCAGTCCGAGGCTCAGCCTGAACTTCGGGCTGCGGACCGACGTGCCGATCCTGCCGGACGAGCCCCTGGCCAACGACCGCTTCGCCCGCCAGTTCGCCGGCCACCGGACGGACCGGACCCCGGACGGGCAGGTGCTCTGGTCTCCCCGCTTCGGGTTCAATCTCGACGCAGGAGGGGACCGAGGGACCCAGATCCGCGGCGGCGCCGGCGTCTTCGCGGGACTGCCGCCGGCCGTCTGGCTTTCCAACGCATACAGCAACAGCGGCGTGGACTTCACCCGCATCGATCTCGCCACCTTCCGGGATCAGGAAGTCCCCGCGTTCGTGGCCGACCCCTTCGCGCAACCGCTGCCGCTGGACGCAGGTCTCTCTGCGCCGCAGACTTCGGAGGTCAACGTCATCGATCCCGCGTTCCGGCTGCCCCGGGTCTTCCGCACCAACCTCGCCCTCGACCGCAGGCTGCCACTGGACCTGGTCGGTACCGTGGAAGTCCTGCTGGCCCGGAACCTCGACGAGGTCCGGTTCCGCAACCTCAACATCGGGGACGCCGGCAGGCCGACCGGTGTGACGCCGGACGGACGGCCCGACTACGGCGGCAGGAAGGTCAGCGGGGATTTCACGAACGTCATCCTCCTGGAGAACACGGACAGGGGCCGGCAGTTCAACCTGACGCTGCGGCTGCGCAAGGGACAGGACACACCTCTCCTCCCCGGACTCTTCGGCAGCGTGGCATACGTGTTCCAGGATGCGGAGGACATCAACAGCGGACGGTCGAGCCGGGCCATCTCCAACTGGCAGTACAACGAGACCGACGACCCCAACGGCGAGACGACGGCCACGTCCGATTTCGAGGTCCGGCACCGGGTCCTGGCCAGCGGGTCCTGGAAATTCGAGATCGGACAGGGGCTTCCAACGACGGTTTCCGTCTTCTACGAAGGCAGCGCGGGAGATCCGTACAGCTACATGTACGCCGACGACGTGAACGGCGACGGGATCCGGGGCAACGACCTCGCCTACATCCCGGCGAGCCGAATCGACGTGAGCACAGAGGTCACCGACGACGAGTGGCGGGCGGTCGACGCATTCATCGATTCCGACCCCACATTGCGCGCGGCCCGGGGCGGCATCGTCCGGCGCAACGCGAGCCGTTCGCCATGGCGGAACCGGCTGGACCTGCGCCTGATACAACAGTTGCCTTCCGTGCGGAACCAGCACTTCGAACTGACGCTTGACGTGCTGAACCTGACCAACCTGTTCAACAGCGACTGGGGCCAAAGCCGATATGTGCGGTTCGACGCCGCGAGCCTGTTCAATTTCGACGGGTACGACGAACAGGGCAGGCCGGACCTGGATCTCCGGGTCCGGGACGCCAACGAAGACGGAAGGGTCGACCGCGAGGACGTGTTCCAGACCACCAACCTCTCGTCCCGCTGGCAGGTGCAGGCCGGGGTGCGGTATACGTTTTAATGGAGTTGACGGAACGCCGGGTCCGGTTATATTAACTCGTCCATTTCCGCCGACTGTGTATTCCGCTTTACTTGATTTTGCCGACAACGCGCCGGCACATATTACAGATGCATAACACATCCGTAGACAGGAGGATTACGTGAAACTGGCATTCTACGACGACTACACCCTGGGCGTTATCGAGAACGACTCGATCATCGACGTTTCGTCCGCCGTTTCAGGTGCCGGGGCGTCCAGCCCCCAGGCTCAGATCGAAGCGGTCATCAGCGACTGGGATACCTATGGCGGCCGCATCGCCGAGGCCGCGCAGGGCCAGGCCGGAACGCCCCTATCCACGGTCAGCCTTCGGGCGCCGTTGCCGCGCCCGGGACAACTGCTCTGCCTGGCGGGGAACTACATCGAACCCGATCACCCCACCAAGGAGACCTTCAACGCCTTCCTGAAATCCAATACGTCCGTCATGGGCCAGGACGCGGTCGTGGAACTGCCCGACACGGACGCCTCGGTCTTCCATTTCGAGCCCGAACTCGCCCTTGTCATCGGCAAGCGGGCCAGCAAGCTCAGCGCGGACGAGGCCCTGGACCACATCTTTGGCTACACCCAGTTCATCGACGTCTCGGCCCGTGGACTGCCCGGCGGCTTCTTCCTCGGCAAGAGCTGGCACACCTTCGGTCCGATGGGTCCCGCGCTGGTAACGGCTGACGAGGTGGGCGACGCCAATGACCTGCCCGCGAAGATGTGGATCAACGGCAACCTCAAGCACGACTTCTCCACCGGCGAAATGGCCCGGCACATCCCCGAACTCCTGGCCGAAGTGACCGCCGTGGTCACCCTCGAGCCCGGCGACGTGGTCTCCACGGGCACGCACCACTACGCCCTGAGTCCCGTCCAGGACGGCGACAGCCTTCGCCTGAACATCGACAAGCTGGGGCCGGCACTGACCATTACCTGCGCGGATGACAAGAAGCGGATGTGGGAGCGGTAGGGGTTCGGCGCGGGTGTTCCCCACTTACCTGTAGTAACGCCAGTCGTATCCCAGGCCGACCTGCAGTTCGAACTTGACGGCGGCCCGGTCGACGTCGCTGTCCCGGTGCAGGAAAAGGTTCGCGTCGAGCGTGGCCGAAAGATCGTCCAGCAGGCGGAACCGCAGGTGGTTGTAGTGTTGCACGGACATCGTCTGGCGCTGTCCGGTGCCCCAGAAAACCCGGGCCTGCGATTCCAGGGTATTGCCTTCCAGCAGTGTGGTCCGGTACTCAGGCGCCAATTCGACGCCCACGACGTTCACCGCGGTGATCCGGTCTCTTTCCAGGGCCAGGCCGACACGGACGATCGCCTGGGAACCCAGATCCGTCTGGAGACCTCCCTTGAACCGCAGCACGACGGGGTGTTTCTGTCCTTCGCCGCCCGTCCATACCGTGTTGACGTCCAGCCCCAGAAATGGGGACAGTGGCGAGGACGGCAGGGAATAGAGCAGTTCGCCGTCGATCCGGTCCACGGCCTCCCTTTGGCTTCCATTGTTGTTCAACCTGCCGTAGCCTGTCCTCAACTGTGCTGAAAACGATCCCGCCGGGGTGTAACGGGTTGATTGGTGCTCGACGCGAACGAGCCAGGCCAGCGACTCCTCGCCGCTCAGGAACGGATCGCGGCTGTACTGGTCGGCAGGTCCTTCCAGCGTAGTTTGTGAGAGGGAGCCGTTGAGCCGCGTGCTGCCCTCCATCACACTTCGCGGCCCGCGCCGGATGCCCTCCCACCGGTCCACGCTCCCGCGTAGCCGAACATGGGTCGTCACCAACTGCCGCAGACCGATGCGTGTGCCCGGATCATTCAGTTTGCGTGCGTTCCTGGCCCGTTGGGTCAGGTCCGGGTCCGCCAGCATCATCGGCATGGCCACCACGTACGTCCTGGCCAGGTTCAGCGGCTGACCGTCAACCGCGCCGGATACGGCATCGTACCCCGCGAAGACCACGTCGTGTTCCCGCGGCAGCCTGCCGGCCCATGCCCGCAACTGCCGTCCCGACACGGCAATACGGACGAGCACGTCGTCGTCGCGCACCAACCGCGTTACCGAACGCAGGCGGATCTCCCCGTCCAGTGGTACCGGCCGCAGGGCGTGCCGGTCGATCGCGGCGACGTCGGCCGCCAGTCTCGTGCGCGCCAGGTCGGCGATCCAGGAACCGGTATCCTCGATGGGTGCCCGGGTCTGGCCAATTCGGACGTCATAAACTTCGCGCACGGTCTCCATGTGCCCGGCGACGACAGCCGATACCCCGGGATCCAGTGGCGCGGGCGTCGGTGCTGGTGCGACGGGATCCGTTCCCGCGGGATCGGATGAATCGGAGGAATCGGGAGTGGTCGCGAGATCTGGAAGCGCGGACGAACCGGCGGGTACCAGGACGGGGCTAAGATAGGAAATGGAGGTCATCCCCCCTTCCCGGCGGAAGGTGATTTCGAGCCTGCCCAGATGTGTGCCCCGTCCCGGCGTGGTAACCAGGTATCTGCCATCGACGAACCGGACCACATGCTCCGCCGGGCGCGGTTCGGGACCGGCAGCCGTGCCTCCCGCGATGAACAGCTGTACCTGGGGAAAGGACAGCGCGAGATCCCTTGCCTCGTCCATGCTCATGTTGACCAGCGCGATACGTACGTCCGCGCGGCCCGCAGGACCGGCCAGTAGCGATTCCAGCGTCTCGCGCGGATCCTGGATATCCAGGGCCGCGAGGCCCACCGATGAAAGGTCGTCGGCCATCCGGGACGAGACGAGGCCCATGACGGCGATCTGCAACCCGCTTCTTTCGGTCAGCAGGAAAGGAGCGATGGAGTCACGGATCGTGTCGGCTGTGCCACCGACCTCGTCTTCATTCTCGTCGACCGCGTTTCCATTGCCGTCGACCGTATCGCCGAATTCAAGGTTGGCGCTCAACATGGGGAAATCCGCCTGGCCCACACGGGTTGCGAGCGTGTCGAGACCGTAGGTGAACTCGAGCCCGCCTAACGCCATGGCATCGTATTCCGCCATGTTCATGAGTTGAAACAACGTGCGGCAGCCGTCCACGTCGCAGGCCGGCGTCGCGTCCATCGCGTTCCCGCCGTCCAGGACCAGGGTCGGAACGCCGGCGCCTTCATGGACACGGATCATCGACACGAGTGCGGCCAGGCCACCTAGGTACGCTGCGTTTCCCGGATCCAGGTTCCCTGCCGGATCCGTATCGCCCAAGCCGTCCTCGGAGTAGATATTGCCCCGCAGATCGTTGGTGTGGAAAAGGGTTAGACGATGTTCGGTAACCTGGGTGGCGATCTGGGCATCGGTCTGGTGGGCAGCCCGGGCGTTGACTTGGTCGGCGCCCCTGGCACTGACCTGGGCGTTGGCTGTTGGCGGAGAATGAACGCTTCCTGCGGCCATGCTCCACCATACCGCCGCTGTAGCCAGCAACAGGATCTTTGTCATATCAGGAATTACTGATGTAGTTTTCCATGAGGTCATTTCTGAATCGTCGATGGTGTTATTTGGTCGACGGCTTAGTCCTGTCGACGGCGTAATATAACGTTCACAGGTCGCACCGCAACGCAGAGATTTTGGTTTAAGTGGCTTCTGAGGTATTTTCGGTTATATGGAAGGAAGTCGGAGTTAAACTGGTTAATGGTGACGCGGATTCATTAGGGATGAACAGACGGAGATGGCCTGGTCGAATTCTGGTGTATCCGTTCAGCAAGGAAGTGGAAGGAATACCACTCACGAGCGGGGACGACAAACCGCGCGCCGTCAATCCCTGCCAACAGCATGTATTCAGCTTGTCAACATCCTTGAACGTGTTCAGATTCCTTAGTTTTCTGCCTCGCAGTAACTAAACTGCTTGGTTTCAATACCATCCAGCCAGGTCTGGAACGCGTCGGTCCGAGGCACGCACAGTCCGGTGCCGTCCAGCCTCAGGTCATCGAGGCTGGTCAGGCCGGTGAGGGCGCTGGGGATCGATCCGGACATCGCCTCGTTGTTCTGAAGGTACAGCCCCTTCAGTGCGGTCAGGTTACCCAGCGAAGCGGGTATTCCGCCGCTCAGTTTATTGTTTTCAAGATACAGCCACTGAAGCGTAGTGAGGTCGCCCCACGCCGACGGAATCGTGCCGGTAAATCCATTGTCGTTCAAGCTGATTAACGTGATACTCTCGAGTGCTCTCAGCGCAGGCGGCAGACTGCCGCTCAAGTCGTTATGATCGAGGCGTACGTCGAGCAGTTTGGAAAGGTTACCCAGCGCCGCGGGAATTCCACCGGTCAGTTGGTTACGTGAAATGTCCAGGTATTGTAGGTTTTCCAGTTGGGCCAATCCTGTGGGGATCTTCCCTGACAACCTGTTACCTCTGAGGCGCAGGCGGTTGACACGCCCTTCATCGTCAATACTGACCCCCCACCATTCGTCAATGGGACTGGAACTCAACCATTCCAAACTGAGTCTCCAGTTCGGACCGTCCGTTGCGTTGTAAATCGTCACCAATATTGCCCGTTCATCCACTGATCCCGTACAGGGTTTGATTGAACTTCCGCCTACCAGTCTCCTCAACCAGGTCTTGAATCCTTCGGCCGACGGTGCACAAAGGCCCGTACCACCACCCTGAAGCACGCCCAGGCCGGACCTTACGAATGCGAAAGGAATCTCGCCGGACATCCGGGAATTGTTGTTGACCCGCAATGCATAGAGGTCCGGAAGTTCCGCCAGGAAGGCTGGCAGACCGCCTTCAAGGTCGTTGTCATTGAGGTTTAAGGTCCTGAGCCTCTGCAAGTCGCCGAAAGACGATGGGATGGTACCTGTAAGTTCGTTTTCGCCAAGCGTCAACTCCTGGACGCTCTCAAGATCGCCCAATCCGGAAGGGATCCCGCCAGAAAGCTCGTTGTCATAGAGTCTTAGCATTTTCAAGTTGGACAAACGGCCTAAGCTGGATGGGATACCTCCACTCAGACTGTTCTGGCTGAGGTCCAGTGCTGTAAGTTTGGAAAGTCCGCCCAGAGACTGCGGGATTCTTCCATCGAGTTCATTTTCATTTAGTTTCAGCTCGGTCAGATTGGTCAGTCTACCGAGGGAAGAGGGGATCGCTCCGGTCAGGGAATTCGTGCCGAGGTTGAGCGACCGCAGGTTTGACAGGCTTGCCAATCCGGAAGGAACCCCTCCACTGAAATCATTATCCTGGAGATTCAGGATCTTCAGTTTGGTCAATCCGAACAAGAAGGATGGAATCGTGCCGCTAAGGTGATTTTCTGCAAGATTCAGCTCACCTAGTTCGGTCAATTTCCCTAGCGAGGTATGCAGATTGCCAATCAGTCTCTGGTACTGGAGATGGAGCACAGTAACCCTTCCGTCGGAATCTACCTCGACTCCATTCCATTCAGATATAGGTCGATCACTCAACCAGTAGTTGTCGTTGCTCCATTCATCACCGTCCATGGCGTTGTAAAACTCGACCAGCACTTGCCTGTCATTTGGTGTAACAGGATCGGCGGGGTCCACCGGATCCACCGGATCGACGGGATCGACGGGATCGACGGGGTCGATGGGATCCACCGGGTCGCACATTGTTATCTGCCAATCCGCAATCGTGGCCAGCCATGCTTGCACTGCCGGGTCAGCCGGTGCGCAGACCATGGTACCCTGCAGCCATAAAACAGTCAGATCGAGGTCTGCAAGGCTACCCGGCAGTGATCCGGACAGATTGGGATTGTCGTGCAGTCGCAACTCATTCAGGTTTTGAAGGGCGCCCAGTTCACCGGGTATGCCGCCCGTCAGGTTGTTGACGCCCAGATCGAGTCTTTCCAGTTGGGACAGTCCCCCCAGGGCCGGGGGAATCATACCGGTCAGTCCGTTTCCGGGCAGTTCGATGGCGATGACCCCTCCGGAGGTGTCGGCCGAGACGCCGAACCACTGGTCCATCGGCTTCGCACTCAACCAATTGTCGTTGTTCGTCCAGTTCTGACCTCCCACGTCAAAGTAAAGCCTTTCCAGGGCGATCAGGTCGGGTCCTGCCTCGCAGTCCAGTACGTATATGCTATGGAACGAAAGACGCCACTCACGGAACGCCAGATCCCTGGACAGACAGACCTGCGTGCCGAAGAGTTGCAGGTATTCCATGTTCCGTTCGAGGAACGTCCGGGGCAAGGGCCCTTGCATTCCGGCGTTGTCCTTGAGATCCAACGAGATCAGGTTTTTTAATGTGCCCAGTTCCTCGGGTACTTCCCCGGTTAGTAAGTTCCCATTTGCCCAGATTTCGATCAAACTGGTCAATCCTCCTACCCCCGAAGGGATCTCACCGACCAGTCTGTTCTGGCCAAGATAGATTCTTTCCAGCTTGTCGAGTTGTCCGATGGACGGCGGAATGGGACCGTTGAGCAGGTTGTTGCCAAGATGAAGGTAAACAAGGTTCGCGAGCTTGCCTAACGTCGATGGAATCTCGCCGGTCAATCGATTAAGGTGGAGATCCATGGTGTCGAGCTTAGTCAGATCGCCCAGCGAAGACGGAATGGCGCCCGACAACTGGTTTACCTGCAGCAGCAGGCGGCGCATCTCCTGGAGATTGCCCAGTTCCGTTGGTATCTCACCGCTCAGTTCGTTGTCCACCAGGCCCAGAACCTCGAGATGCGGCAGGTTTCCGAGGATGGCCGGGATGGGACCCTTCAACCCGTTGCCGTTAAGCCAGATCGACACGACGTTCCCCGTCGAATCGACTTCAATACCGTGCCATTGGTCCAGGGGTTCGTCGGTGAGCCAGTTGGTATTGTCCGTCCAGTTCGGACCGTCGGTAGCGTGGTAAAAGTCGATGAGCAGTTCACGGTCCGTATCGGTTTCGCCGACCGAGATGGATACACTCGACGAGACCATACCGAATGTAGCGGTCACGCGCGTTGTACCGGACATTTGTGCCGTCACCACGCCCTGGCCATCCACGGAGGCCACGGCCGGATCCTCGCTGGTCCAGGTCGGTTCGGCACCTGTGATTTCCACGTCGTTGGCATCGCGTACCGACGCGGAGAGTTCGACCATCTCTCCGATCGAAGTCAGGCGTACGACGTCTGGAGTAATCACAATGCGGTCCGCCGCCTGTACAACCGTCACCATCACGCCGGCCGACAGTTCCTCCCAGGTTACCGTTACGCGCGTTTGTCCGTTCATGTGCGCCGTCACCACGCCCTGACCATCCACCGTGGCCACGGCTTCATCCTCGCTGGTCCAGGTGAGGTCCGGGCTCGGAATCTCCTGGTCGTTGGGATCAAGGACCCTGGCGGAGAGTTGCGCGGTTTCGCCGATGGAAGTCATGTTCACGGAATCCGGGGAGACGACGATGCGGCTCGTCGGGGTTACAATGGCGACGGTCACCGGTACGCTGGCCGACAGGTCTCCCGAGGTTACCGTGATCCGTGTTTCACCCTTCATGTGCGCCGTTACCACACCCTGATCGTTTACCGAGGCCACCATCGGATGCTCGCTGCGCCAGGTCCGCGGTGCGTCGTCTATCTCGGCGCCGTCGGCGTCCAGGACTACCGCCACGAGCCTCAGCGTTTCCCCCTCCGCCGTTAACCGTGCCGATACCGGCGTCACGACGATCCGGCTCGGCGTGCGTGACACCGTTACCGTGATGCTGGTCCGTAACCCGCCCGCGGCTGCGGTGATCTGCGCAGTGCCTGCGGAGCGGGCTACGACCACGCCGTCATTGCTTACGGACGCCACCGACGCGTTGCTGCTGCTCCAGGTGATGCCGATACCGGTCAGTGTATTCCCGGTCGCGTCATACAGGGTGGCGCTCAATCTCAGTATCTGGCCGGTGCCGGTGAGCAGACCGGAGGACGGTGTAATCACGATTCGGACGGGTGCGGGATCGGCGGGTCGGGTCGGTTTGGATTCTTCGCCGCAACCTGCTGTAAGGAGCAGGGGGACGAGGAGTATGAAGGGGACGAGGAGTAGGAAGGGGACGAGGAGCGCGCGCGGAAGCATTTTCATCGGGTGTTTCATCGAGTGATTCATTGGGTGATTCGCAGAAGTCGAAGGGCGTATCCCACGTTGTGCCTTGATTGTATTTGGGCATTTCCTTGACGAAATGATCACGAGTCTATACTGAGGCCACGATATGCCTGCACAGCCGCTGGCCTCGCGCGGACAGCCGGTTGTAGTGCTCCTGCGGCAGAGACTTCTCCTCGACGGCCCGATGCCACGGTGCATGATAGCCCACGCTCGTCATGGGCCGTTTCATGTCCGAGTGATTCGCCGTGCCCCCGTGCCAGCAGCGCACGTCGCGGATGATGGCCGTATTCGCCGGCGCGCAGAGATGGTTCGTGCGCATCCATTCCGGTTCCTCTTCGAGCGAAGGGATCGACGCCCGGGACCGATGGGTACCGGGAATGAACCGGATAGCGCCGTTCTCCACGGTGAATTCCACCATGGTGAAGTTGATGACGATAAACGGCGCCGGGACATCCCGGTGGGTCACCCGGCCCAGGGGATCGTTGAAGAGGTCGGTGTTCCGGTCGGAATGCAGGTGCTGGATCTTCGCGCCGGGCAGGGAGTAGTCGCCGCCCGCACCCGTGCAGGTATAGTCGTCGCTTGCCCAGATCGCGTCTATGATCGGCAGGATTGTGGGCAGGTCGATGAGGACGCACCATTCCCAGTTGTGCACCTGGCTGCCGAAGGAGTGGCGTGCGAAGCCCCGGTTCATTTTCTCTCGCCCGAACTCGGCTTCCTGCTCCGCCATCACGCGTTCAGCGCCCGATCGGACAAGGGCGAATTGCTCGTCGTCCAGGGGATTCGTCACGCAGACGAAGCCGTCCCGATGGAAAATCGCGGCGGCCCGTTCGATCGCGCTCGTTTCAAGTAGGTCGACTTTTAACATGATTACGCCTTGCTGATCCGGTATCCTGGATGCTCCGGATCGAAGAGGTCCGGCCGCAAGCGGGTACCCAGGCCCGGTCCCTCCGGTGGCCGCGCGAAACCGTGATCGACGACGATGTTGGGCTCGATGAGCAAGTCGTAGAAGGTCCTGATGTGGGCCCGGACGGACTCCTGGATGACGACGTTGGGCACGGCTGTGGCGACGTGGATGCCGGCGAACAGCGTAAGCGGACCGGTACAGTCGTGCATGGCCGCCGGGATGTTGTAGCCCTGGGCCATCTCGGCCAGCCGCCGCGTCTCGCTGATACCGCCCACCCAGGTGGGATCGACCATGAGGTAGTCGGCGGCGTTTCTCTCCAGCACGTGGCGGTAGTCCTCCCGGCTGATGTACATCTCGCTGACCGCCAGGGGCACGCCGGCCTTGTTGCGGAAGTCCCTGAGCGTGTCCACGTTGTCGAGCCGCATCACGTCCTCGAGCCACATCGGGTTCAGGTCGCGCACCGCCTCGGCGATACGCAGGGCGGCGGGAAGCTGGAAGAATCCGTGTCCGTCCAGGAGGATCTCGATCCGGTCGCCCACCCGCTTGCGCACCTCCTCCAGGGGCTTGACGCATTCCCGGACCGTGGACATGGGCAGATAGCTTGAGCCGTGGGCCCGGTAGGCGCGGTCGAAGGTCCAGAACTTCATGCCCGTGTACCCTTCCGCCACCAGTTCCTCCGCCAGGTCGCCCGCGGCGTGGTGGGCGGCCCAGTTGTCTTCCAGGGGACCGGGTTTGCCGATGTCGCCGTGACCGGGCCAGCCCTGTTCGGAGGGTGCGCCCGGCGGGCGACGTCCATAGGTGGGACCACCGCAACTGTTGTAGACCCGTACGGCTTCGCGAGCCTTTCCGCCCAGGAGTTGCCAGACGGGCCGACCGCACGCCTGGCCCAGGAGGTCCCAGAGAGCCAGGTCGACGGCGCTGAGGGCCCGCATCTCGGCGCCCCGCGAGCCAAACGCGCTGAACCGTTCGTAGAAGAACCGCCAGTGGTGTTCGATGGACAGGGGGTCGCTGCCGAGCAGCCGGCGGGCCAGCCAGTCATGGATGACGGCGGCCACCGCCTGGGGGACGTAATAGGACTCCCCGTGGCCGACGATACCCGCGTCGGTATGGATCCGCAGCAGGATCAACCCGGGCATGATGTCATCTGGGATGATGGTTTCCAGGGCCGTGATCTTCAGGTCGGAACTTCGCGGGACGGATGCGGGGTGTGGCGGGACGGCATCGAGGCCACCGGGGATTTCGGTCACAAACAACTCCTGACTACATCGCTCAGTAACACGGCGGGACGCACCGTTGGTCGAAACGATTCACCGAGCCGTTTACACCGACCGGTTGTCCAGCGAGTAGGCGCGATTCCCATCGCCCCCCAGCTGCCACGTGCCGCGAAACAGGGACTGCCGCTTTGGAGGCATCTTGTCGATGATCTCGTGGTCGAGGTTGAGACGGTGCCACTGCGCCCAGATCGAGTTGTAGCAGTTGAACACGGCGCAGCGCCGGTTGTCCGGATTGCTCCAGTCGTTCGCCGCGTGGATCAGGCTCTCGGTGAAGACCAGCATGGAGCCCGGCGGACAACTGTAATTCTCCAAGGCGGCGTAGAGACTTTCCTCCCAGGGAGATTCGCTGATGTTGGGACGGTACCGGTCCGGTCCGCCATAATTGAAATGGGCCTTGTGCGAGCCGCTCAGAAAGGAGGTGCCGCCGTATCCTGCCTTGACTTCCTCCAATTCCCAGACCACCCGGGTGAGTCCCGCGAAGATCTTGCCGCCCTGCACCTGGTAGCGCATGGCGTTGGCCTGCTGGGGAGGGCGCACGACATGGGGCAGCCCGGTACCCTTGACGGTCGATTCCCAGCCGGGATCCCGCACCATGAGGAAGGAGTTCTCGCAACGGAAACCGTAGTGGTCGTCCCCCACGAAGGGCGGTTCGGTCAGGATTTCGTTGAGAATGCCCACGACGGCCGGGTGATCGAGCAGGTTGGCCAGCTTGCCCTGGAAACCCCTTTTAAAACCGTTGTTCTTGCCCTTGTCGTCCGGTTCAACCGCGGCGTACACCTCGGCCTTCATCTCCTCGATCTCGGTCTCCGACAGCACGGAAGGCACGAGGATCCAGCCCTTCAGGTCGAAGAAGAACTTCTGCTCGTCGGTCATGGGGGTGGGGGCGGGGGTGGAAGTGGTGGCATTCTCGACGGCCATTGTCGACGCGTCCCCTTTGCCCGGTTCACTATCCGTAGCGTGCTCGGTAGACATTGTGCCTCCGATATTCAACTCGTGCGCCAAACAGCATGGCTTGCTCGACGATTCAATATACGATGCAAGTTCGGGTGTGAGATGATGTTTAGCAATGCCCGATTCACCGTCGGTTGTCAAGGTCAATCTCTCCGGTGGTCGATATCACTGAATCACATCCACGCAAAGCCTGAAAGCCTAAACTCAGTCAACCTGCCATCAATTCAACAAATATGTTGACAACAAAATTGTTGACTAGTATCTTGATCGGAGAAACTACACGAATTCCAGTCGGCTAAATCATAAAAAACAGGAGTTAAGATGAAATCTGTTACCGGACCATGGGTGAGTGGTAATGACTTTTTTGATCGAGAAAACGAACTACGCATACTCGATCAGCGTGTGCGGGATGGAAACCACGTGTTGCTGACAGGTCAGCGTCGCATGGGCAAGACCAGTATCGCACGGGAACTGGGACGTCGACTTGAGGAAGATGGATGGGTGTTTCTGTTTGCTGACGTTGAAGGTGCGACTGGCCCGGAAGATGTGATCTCGGATATTGCGGAAGCGGTACACCCGATTCGTTCGATCTCATCACGATTTGCACAAACGATGCAGCGATGGTTCACCGAGAGTTTTGACGAAACCGGTGCTTTTGATTTCCGACTGAGAGTACGGGCCGGATTGAGTGAAAAAAACTGGAAGGAACATGGGGGCGGATTACTTCGATATTGTGCTGCACATGCAAACCCAGTATTCCTCGTGATCGATGAAATGCCCATTTTTCTCAAACGATTGCTCCTTGTAGAGGGAGGCCGCCAGAGAGTCGACGAGTTTCTTAGTTGGCTGCGAGGAGTGTTGCAACAGGTCAGTGGTGGATCGCTTGTACTCATGGTATCCGGTAGTATTGGACTGACTCCACTCGTACGTCGACTCGGCATACCTGATCGCATAAACTATCTCGACCCATTCAGATTGGGCCCATGGAGCCGTGAAGCCACCATCGAGTGCCTGAATCGACTCGCCGACAATTCGACACTTAAGATCGATTCCGGTGTTGCAGAAGCAGTTTATGAGCGACTAGGTATAGGGATTCCGCATCAAGTCCAGTCGTTTTTCGCCAGGCTGACCGATCACGCACTCTTACAGGGCGAAAACCAGGTGTATGTTTCGGATGTGGAAGTCGTATACAAAAACGTACTTCTAGGTCCAGCCGGACAAAACGATCTTATTCACTATGAAACGCGCCTGAAGGATGCTTTGGGCGATGATCAGGATCACACCATAGCTATGGAAGTACTGGCAGAAACATCCACGAAGGAAGTCCTGACTCCCGAAGTACAACGAATACTCGGCAACCTATACTTACCCCTGGTAGATGACGCACCTGATCGCATCTCGGAGGTCCTCGACATACTCGAACATGACGGTTACCTGGAGTCACGCGAAGCAGGCTACCTATTTCCATCGTGCCTGCTGAAGGACTGGTGGGCCGCGCGGTTTGGTCATCATCACGTTCCTATCGAGCTACGTGGCCAGGTCCGCGATGAGTGAGGAGTATATCCAGAAGGAGGTGACCGCGATGAATGAAGAAACAGCCAGGGATCCGGCCCAGGCCCGTACGATACGGAAATTCAATCCAGGGACATTTCAGGCCGATGAAGAGGTAATCAGACAGTTCGTGGTACGACAACCTGAACTGGGGATCGTGACTGATGTGCTACGCGGGAATATTGAAACGCCTGCTTGCCAGCACGTCCTTCTTGTTGCACCTCGAGGCAGAGGCAAGACCATGCTGTTAGCCCGCGTCGCCGCGGAGCTGCGTGCTGACAATGAACTGTCCCGGAGCATGCTGCCAGTGCGATTCATGGAAGAAAGTCATGAGGTATTCGACATCGCCGACTTCTGGCTTGAAACGCTCTTCCATCTTTCAAAAGAGATCGCGCGAACTGATCCGGATCTCTCCCGGGAATTAAAGGCCACCCATGCCGATCTGGCCGGTCTATGGCGGGACGAATTCCTGGCGGAACGTGCCAAAGCCACCGTGATGAACGCATCGGACCGATTGGGAAGAAAACTCGTACTCATGATCGAGAACATGCAAACACTATGCGATGACGTGGACAGCGACTTCGGCTGGCAGTTGCGAGAGACATTGCAGACTGAACCTCAGATAATCCTGCTTGGCACCGCCACCAAGCGCTTCGAGCGGCTGGATGACGTACGGGAACCCTTCTTCGAACTGTTCCGAATACTTGAACTGAATCCGTTGGATACCGAAGCCTGCCAAAGGCTGTGGCAAGTAATAAGCGGCGATGATGTGTCTGAACGCCGCATTCGCCCGCTACAGATTCTTACCGGTGGTAACCCCCGCCTGCTGGTGATTGTCGCGGAGTTCGCCGGACATCGCTCGTTGCGGAAATTGATGGAAGAGCTGGTGGCGCTCGTAGACGATCATACCGAGTACTTCCGCGGACACCTGGAAGCACTTGCGCCAACGGAGCGCCGTGTCTATCTGGCCACGATTGATCTTTGGCGACCTTCAAGTACCGGCGAGATTGCTGCCCGAGCACGTTTAGATGTTCGCAGTGTTTCCAGTCTTCTTGGCAGACTGATCGAGCGTGGTGTGGTAAAGGTTCAGGGAACAGGCAGGAAGCGCTTGTACTCCGCTGCGGAGCGACTATACAGCATTTACTATAAAATCAGACGAGAACGGAGTGAAGCAGCTATCGTTCAATACCTGATACGGTTCATGGCGGTGTTTTACACCAAACATGAACTTGTAACGATGGCCGAGGGATTTCGATCAGAAGCCGCGGAGTTTCCGGATATTAAAGAGGGTTTAGATCGCGTAAAAGCAGAGATTCCTCACTTTGGCTATCTTTACGATCAAGTAGTTACAACAGTTGCGGAACCTGAATCATCCAATGAGGGGTTTCAACGACCTTTAACGACTGGTCTTTCACAGCGCCAGCAACTGTTATTCAGTCTTAGCCCCAAGTTGATTAAAGGAAATCTGTTGTATCATGCGGGCAAACTCGATGATGCAATTCCCGTTTTCGCTTCTATTGTTGAAGAATTCGGAAGCATAAGGATCCCGGACGTCGAATTACTTGTCGCCATGGCATCGTTATCCATAGGGCATATTTATGACCGAAAAGGAGAATACGATGCAGCGATCGCATCGTTTGACGAAACAATAGAACAGATTGGCAATAGCAAAGAACCAAGAGTGCAGATCTTCGTTGCTTCAACGATGCTCAGCAAGAGCAGATCGGAAGGTAGTCTCGGCGACCTGAATGCGGCATTAGCAACGACAGAGGCAGTTGTCAGTCGCCACGAGAAAACCGCTGACCCTCATATTCGGAAGGTTGTCGCTGAAGCGTTACTAAATAGAGGTATGCTCAAAGGGGAACTTGGTAAAAGAGAGGAAAAGATTGCATCGTATGAGGAGGTTATCAACCGATTTAGTGATGATCCGGAAGATGGGATGAAGATAGTCGTCGCCAGTGCGATCACCAACATCGGTGTAGCACATGGTCAGCTTGGGGATTTTGAAGCCGCTTACAAAACGTTCGATTCCGTCATTGAGCGTTACGGATCCAGCGAGTCGTCTGAACTGCAATCAGCTGTGGCAAGAGCGATGCTGAATAAGGGACAAGCACACGGCCATCAAGGCGAGAGTCACAAGGCAATAACAACGTTCGAGTACCTGGTTAAACGTTTCGGTGATTTGGAGACGTCTGATGGACTTGCGGATGTCGTTCGTGCCTTAAATGCCAAGGCGTATTATCAAATCACCCTTGAAATGTTTGATGAAGCACTGTGTACGTGCGACGATGCAGATAGACGGCTCCTAGGCGGAAACAGCGAGAACAGTCAGGAGAGAACCGTTACTTCCTGGATACGGATGAAAGCGCTGTATAACAAATCAGATGAAGACGCAGCTTTGGCCTTGTTTCAGACGATTTACTCTAAATTCGATCAGGATAACGAAGACTCAATGGGTATGATGCAATCCGGTGTAGTGGGTATGGTCGCCGAGGGTACGTCAGAAAGCGAGATTCTGAAAGTTTTGAAAAGCAACGAGCGGAAGGTTGAAGCACTGGCCCCACTTGTTGTGGCGCTAGGGGTTCGCTCAGGGGAGAATGTGCGTGGACCTGTAGAGGTTACGGAGGTGGCTGAAGACATACTACGAGAGATTGACGAAGAATCGAACAGGAGTAATCGTACATAGCGTAAGCCATAGTTGGGTTTGACCGGTCCCTCTGGGGTCTGTCACGGTTTTTGTGTAACTGACTGTTTCATGTGATGGGCACTCTGTCT